>NZ_BMPP01000012.1 GCF_014647655.1 Deinococcus malanensis | reverse complement strand
CGCCGCGAGGCGGCGCTCTTCGAGTTGAGCACGGGAATACTGAGTGGGCTGCCAGCCGGGCATTCCCCAAGTATATCAATGCCAAACCACGACGTGATCAATAGGAGATCATTTCACGGTGATGGGCTGCGTGAAGGTCGCACGGCAGGAGTTGTAGCAGTCAGAGATGGTGTTGGCACCCGCCGGCGTGCTGTCCGCCGAGGGAATGATGTCGCCCGCGCCGTACCCGTCACCGCCGAAAATTCCGCCCACCACGTTGACGCCGCCCGCAGGCGCGCCGCTCAGGCCCAGAGATGACCAGGGAATTGCCAGTTCCACGGTCTGGGCGGGAAGGGTGCCGCTGGCCGCAAAGCTGTAGCCCGCCGCGCTGATTTCGGGCGTGGTCATGTTGCTCTGCACTGTCCGCAGCTGCGCTGGTTCGTTTCCGTAGCGCGCCACGAACGCGTCCACGCCCCCCATACTTCCACTGAAGGTCGCTGCACGCCTCCAGGCCTCAAAGGAATCTGCCTGTGCTGCGCCGCCGTCCTTGTAATCCAGGTACAGGATCGCGCTGTTGCCCGAAACCCGGTAGGTATAGGCGACATACAGGTACTGGGCGTCACTGTCGGTCTGCAGGGTCAGCCAGTTGTTGTCGCCCCCGAAGGTCCCCTCGTTTGGGCTCTGCGCTGTCACCTTGGGCGCCGTCCAGTCGTTCAGGTTACCATCCACGGTGTATTTCATTCCGGCCGGTGGTGTGGGGGTCGGTGCGGTCACCACCGGTGTGAGCTGGATATCCACGCCTGTGCTGGGTGAGACGGCCTGCCGCTCGGCAGCCGGGTATCCGGTCGCCGTGGCCCGCAGCGTGACGGTGCCGGCCGGGGCAAACAGGGTGTAGCTGCCGTCAGGAAAGGTGAGCGCATAGTTCAGGGCTGGGTTGGCCGTGATGGCCTCGACAACCGCGTTCCCGACGGGGGCAGTGGACGCCGAAACCGTACCCTCGATGGTCGGCGGAACCGGCTGGGTGATGAAATCATAGGTGCCGGTGTATGCGGCGCCTGTTTCGACCACGAAGCTGCGGTCGGCCTGACCGGGACCCTCGTACCCGCTGTTCTTGGCCGCGGCGCTGTCATTGCCAAACTTGAATTTGATCTCGCGGAACAGGGGCAGTTCGATGCTGGTCTTCCAGATGCCCCGGCCCTGCTGGGTCATGGGGTACTCGACCTGCTGTCCGGTGTCGAAGCGGCGCAGTTCGACAGGACCGTTGCCCTGGCTGCGCGCGTCCACCGTGAAGGTGACCGTGGCTGTGTTCCTGCTGCTTGCGGTGGCCGTCACGGTCGAGCCCCGGCTTTCGGCACCCTGGGCATCCACCGTGACCACCCTGAAGGTTGTCAGCAGATCGTTGGTGATTCCCGAGGCCAGGAAGGTGGTCTGATCCTTGGCCAGCGGCGCGAAGTTGAGCAGCCGCTCCTGTCCCGTGCCGGACTGCGCATAGATCCGGTAGCCGGTGACGTTCACGTCCGCTGGCGCAGTCCAGCTCAGCTGCACGGCGCTGTCACCTGCACGGGCAGCCAGTCCGCTGACTTCAGCAAGGCTGGCGTTCACGGTGTTGCCCACCCCACTGCCCGCCGGGGCGGTCACGATGAAGGCGCTGCGTGCCGGGACCGTGCCGGTCAGCTTGCCACCGGCCATGGCGAGAGTCGAGGTCCGTCCGGTGATTTCGGTCAGCGCTGACCCACTGAAGGTTCCCAGCAGTGGAATCCCACCGCCATTCAAAGTAGAAAGGTCCACCGGCGAATTGCCGTTGTTGATCACCACAACCACCGGCTGGCCGCCCTTGCCGTTCATGACCACCCGGCGGTAAGCCAGGATGGGCGCGCCGCCGTTGGGCTGCCACAGCACCTGCTGCACCCCCCGCGTCAGGGCCGGATATTTCTGCCGTGCCGCAGCCAGCGCCGCGAGGCGCTCATCGGTCTGGCCCTGGGCAAGGGCCGCAAAGTTCATGTCCTCGCGGTTGGTCTGCCCCGTGGCATAGTTGTACGGATCTCCCAGTCCTGCCTGCGCGGTCTCCGTTCCCTGATACACGCTGGGTGTCCCGCGCGACGTGTACAGCAGACTGAGGGCCAGATCAAGCCGCTCGGTCGCCTCGGTTTGTGAACCGCCCCGTTCACGAACCTCGCTCACGAAACGGCGGACATCGTGGTTATCGATAAAAGTGGTCAGGCGGGTTGGGTCACTGTAGGCCCCGTCCTGGGCAAAGACGCCGGCCACCCGGCCCAGGTCCCCTCCTGCACTCGACAGGTGATCCTTGACCGCAAAGTACAACGCGAAGTCAAACACGCTTGGCGAGCCCAGGTCGTCCATATACCGGGCCAGAACCGCCGGATCACCGTTGAATACCTCGCCCACCGACCAGATCTTCGCTGGATTTCCCGGTCCACCCGCTGCAAAGAACTGGCGCCAGTAAGCGTCCGGCGCGTGCTTCATGGTGTCGATCCGCAGGCCGTTGATCCCGGTCTGCTGCTGCCAGTACGCCACGAAATTGTTCAGGTACCTCGTGACGTCTGGCAGTTCCTGCTTGAAGTCCGGCAGGCCAGCCAGCGGGCAGAAGACGTCCTTGTTGCTGCTGGCGTTGCACTCGGCCTCGGTATGGAACCACTCCGGGTTGGTTTTCGTCAGCGTGGCGCCGTAGCCGGCGTGATTGACCACCACATCCTGAATGACCTTCAACCCGTTTTTGTGGGCCGTCTGGATCAGGGCCTTGTACTCGTCCATGGTGCCGAGGTGCGGGTCCACCTTGAAGAAGTCCTCGGCCCAGTAGCCGTGATACCCGGCAAAGAGTTTCCCGGCATTGGGACCGCTGGCCGGGCCGCTGATAGCGGGGACCTGCAGGACCACCGGGCTGACCCAGATGGCAGTGAACCCCATGCGTTTGAAGTAGCCCTCCTCGATCTTCGCTTTCAGACCGGCAAAATCCCCACCGTGCCAGGCCAGAGGGTTGGAGGTGTCCGCTCTGTCACCCTGGTTGCGGTCCGCGCCATTGTCGTTCGCGGGGTTGCCGTTGGCGAAGCGGTCCGTCAGCGCAAAGTAGATCACCTCATCGCGCCAGTCGTGCACCCCTGCTGTGTTTCCCGGCACCTGCGCAGGTGCACCGAGAGCTTGGACATTGTCCGTGCCCTGCGGCGCCTGATCAGTACCGCAGGCCGATAGAGACAGCGTCAGGGCCACCAGGGCGCCCAGACGCCTTGTCTTTTGGAAGCGATTCATTGAGTCTCCATAGTCCGCTTAGCACGGTGCATCTGTCAACTTTCTGACACCTCGTTTCCTGCGACTGCACCCAGGTCCGTACGGCCCGCCTATGGAAAGAGCGGCACAGCAGGCAAACCTCATATGAAACCCCGGCTCACCGTGTCGGAACGGCACAATGGCTCCGGAAGACCTCAATTCTGTCCGGTGCCCGTGTCGGGCTCATGCCCGGTCAGCGTGGCCCTGACTCCACTACCCAGTCAATCTTCCAGGCAGAACAATGCCGGCCGCTTACTTCACCCGGGCACTGAGTTCACCTGGGTTCTGAGGACCTTTTACGCCGAGCACGGGGTTTTGGCTCCGAAGCACGCAGGCTGACACGGAAGTGCTGCCGCTGGGTCAGCGGAGGCTCGGGCAGGGAATGAGCAGACCCAGCGCGCAGTCCGTCGAGCGTGAGTCCCAGGTAACGGCGCCAGACACCGGGCACGACCGCGACAGTCGCGCTGATCACCCCTGCCATCCCCCACGAAATCAGCGCGAGGTCTTCGGGGGTGATGTCACCCCGCAGGCTTCCCTGAGCCTGAGCGCGGCCAAGCAGGTCAACCATTTTCTCGCGGAGGCTCGCCCGCACAGCCTCAACCTCCCGATCACCCGGAACAGCCAACGTGAGACCAACGCCCAGATGCTGGTCGCTGATCTGCGTGCTGCACAGTTGCTCCAGGTAGTGACACAGACCGTCCCACCCGTCTTCATGGGCAAGTGCCTGGTCCAGCACGCTGTGAAAAGCCTGATATTCCTCCCGCAGCAGGGCGGCGACCAGGCTTTCACGGGTGGGAAAATGACGGTACAGCGTGCCACTGCCGACCTCGGCACGGCAGGCCACAGCGTCCAGGGAGGCGTTCGCACCATGGGTCGCAAAGAGGCAGCGCGCGGCGTTCAGAATCTTCTGCCGGTTGCGCTGCGCGTCCCTGCGCTTCGGAGGAGAAGGTGCTGTGTTCCTGGGCTGCGTCACACCTTAAGTCTACCGAAAGAAACGGGGACTGGTCCCCGTTTCGTCTGTTATGGTGCCTCGGGAAACGGTGGACCTGCCCTGATTTCACGCCGTCTCAAACAGGAGCTGACCATGCCCAAGATTGCGATCATTATCAGCAGCACCCGTGAGGCCCGCTTTGCCGACAAACCCACCCAGTGGTTTGCCAGCATCGCGAAAACGCGGACAGACCTGGAGTTCGAGATTGTGGACCTGCGTGACTTTCCACTCCCATTTTTCAACGAGGTCGCCTCGAACCTCTACGCACCGAGCCAGAACGAGGTGGCCCAGCGCTGGCAGCAGAAGGTCGCAGAGTTCGACGGCTATGTTTTCGTCACGGCTGAATACAACCACGGCCCGACCGGGGTGCTGAAAAATGCACTGGATTACTCGTATCCGGAATGGAACAAAAAGCCCGCCGCGTTCGTCGGGTACGGCTCGGTGGGCGCAGCCCGCGCGATCGAGCAGCTGCGGCAGATCGCCGTCGAACTGCAGATGGCGCCGATCCGCACCGCCGTACACATCCAGGGCGCTGACTTCTTTGCAGTGTGGCAGCAGGGCAAGGATCTGAACGAGCTGACCTACCTGGAGCCCGGCGTCCAGGGAATGCTGGAAGAACTGGCTTGGTGGGCCAAGGCCCTCAAAACCGCCCGGGAAAGTACCCCGGAGACTGCGCCTGTAAGCGGCTGATTCATCGGTCTGACGGGAGAAGGAGGCAGTGGTGACCGCCTCCTTCTCCCCTTTTTGCCTCTGCTGGCTGGCAATTTCGTCCGGCAGGCTGAGAACACCACACCGTTACCCGGTCACAGAGCCACCGCAAGCCTTCTCGCTTCACCGGCAGTCCTGGTCTATAGCAATCTTTTCGAGGTGAGCGCCGCCGGCAGGAGCACCCCAGCATTCTCGCCAGCCTTCGTTCAAACATCACTCCACGCGCGTTTCCAGTTTAATCTCGCTGTTCAGACTGGCGGCAACAGAACAGTACTTCTCGTGGCTCAGGTGAGCGGCCTTTTCCAGTACCTCGGCCGTGATGCCCTCGCCACTGGCGATGTGCCGCACGGTGATGGTGGTGTAGCGCTTGGGGTCGGTCTCGGCGCGCTCCCCTTCCACCTCAATGCGGTACGAGCTCAGGGGCGTGCGCCGCTTTTTCATGATCTCCACGACGTCGTAGGCAGTACAGGTGGCCAGGGCGCCCAGCAGGGCCTCCATCGGCGAGACGCCAACCTTGACCGGGCTGTTGTCAATCAGCAGCTGGTGGCCGCTTTCGCTGACTCCCAGGTAACGTTGCTCTCCGAGCCAGGTGACCTTCAGGGTCTTTTTCATACCCCCAGGGTAGCGTCAGGGAGCCGCAGCGGAGGCTACTCGTCTTCCTCTTCAGGGGTCGGCAAACGAACCCGGAAGGTGGCACCGCCGCCCGGAGTGTCCACCACGTCGATGCTGCCGCCATGCGCAACCACGACCTGCTGAGCGATGGTCAGGCCCAGGCCTGCTGACCCGGCTTCCTTACCGCGGTAGAACTTATCGAAAATACGCGGCTTGATCGGGTCCGGAACGCCCGGTCCACGGTCCACCACGCGCACCTCGACCTCTCCTGGGCGGTGCGCCACCTCCATATGCACCAGATCGGGAGAGCCGCTGACCCGCACCGCGTTGGTGACCAGGTTCATAAACACCTGGGTCAGCCGGCCCGGGTCTCCCACGATCTCGGGGCTCTCCTCGGGCGCACGCACACCAAAGTCGCGCCCCACCTGCCGAAGCACGTTGCCCAGATTCATGAAGTGCATCTCGATGCTCTGGACCAGCTCGCCACGCGAAAGCTGCAACAGGTCGTTGACCAGACGAGTCATGTTCTCGGCCACCCTCTGGGCGTCAAGCAGCGTCTGGCTTCCCCCCACCTCACGCTCGGCACGGCGCAGGTAGCCGTGCAGGGCCGTCAGTGGAGTCCGAAGCTCGTGACTGGTTTCTGCAAGGAAGGTCTTCTGCATGTTCAGCGCCTCTTCGAGCTGCTTGGCCTGCACTTCCAGTCGCTGGCTCTGACGCTCGGCAATGTTACGCAGCCGTTCGACCTCCTCCAGACGTGCCTTCAGATCGGTATTCAGTTCCCGCACCGCCTGCTCGGCGCGCTCGCGGCTGACCCGGGCCTCGACCTCGTTCAGCGCGCGGCGGACCGCCGGCGCCAGGCGCTCCAGGCGCTGCTTAAGGATGTAATCCGTGACACCCTGGCGCAGGGTATCGACCGCGACCTCCTCGCCCATGGCGCCGGTTACCATGATGAACGGAATCAGCGGCAGACGGGCGTGCGCCGCGCGGTAGGCGCTGAGACCGTCATAGCTCGGCAGGGCAAAGTCGCTGAGAATCAGGTGGGGCTGCGAGGTTTCCAGCGCGTTCTGAAAGCCTGCCTCGTCTTCTACACGGGTGACGTCGACCGTCCAGGGCAGGTCGCCGTCCAGATTCAGGACCACCAGTTCATGGTCCAGTTCGCTGTCTTCCAGATGCAGGATGCGGAGGGTCTCACCGGGACCGGGAGCGCCCTCCCAGGTGCTGGCAGTGCGGTTGCCTGCCGCTTGACCGGCAGGTGAGGAAAGGATCTGGTCAGTCATCATCAGGGCGCTCCAGCGGTAGCGTAACAGTAAAGGTGGCGCCCTCGTCCGGCTGACTCTCGGCGGTCACCTCCCCACCGTGCCGTGTCACGATGCGCCTGACGTTAGCAAGGCCAATCCCGATGCCCTCAAATTCCTCGGCGCGATGCAGTCTTTGAAACACACCAAACAGTTTATCCGCGTAACGCATGTCGAAGCCCACGCCGTTGTCCCGGACCTGGACCGTGACCTGCCCACCCTCGACACGGCCGGCCACCTCAATGACACCCTGCGGACGGGTGCGGGTGTACTTGATGGCATTGCTCAGCAGGTTGGTAAATACCAGCCCCAGGAGGGCCGGGTCCCCTGGCACTGTAGGCAGTTCACCGAGGCTGAACTGAATATCGCGGCCCTGACGGTCGGGTTCTAGCCCATGCCAGCTGGTGCGCAGAAGGCCGGTAAGGTCCACCGGTACACTTCTCAGCTCCTGGCGGCCCATCCGCGAGAAGGCCAGCAGGTCGTCGATCAGCTGACTCATTCGGGTGCTGGCCTCGGAGATCACATTCAGGTAGCGCGCACTCTTGGGGCTCAGGTGGCCACCCAGATCCTTTCGCAACAGGTCGGCAAAGCCCACGATGTGCCGCAGCGGCGTACGCAGGTCGTGTGACACGCTGTAGCTGAACGCCTCCAGTTCGCGGGCGGTGGCTTCCAGTTCCCGGGTACGGCGCTGCACCCGGTCTTCCAGGGACTGGTTGAGCAGTTCCAGGTCGCGCTGAGCGTCCAGTGCATGGTCGCGCAGCGCGTCGTTTTCCATGGCCGCAGCAAAGCGCTGCGCCAGATCAGTGGCCAGTTCGTGGTCGCGGTCCTGGAGTGGCTGGCGGAACGTCATGCCCAGCACGCCAAAACGGGTTCCGTCGCGGGCCAGCAATGGAAGCAGCAGGGCCTCCGACACACCGGCCTCATGGAGCAGAGCATGATCGGCGAGGACCTGAGCCTCCCCGGTATCCAGGGCCAGTCGGACCTGCGCCGTGGACACCTCCTGCAGAGGACCCTGGCTCCAGCCAGGCATGGCCCGCGACACGGCCAGTGGCTCTTCCGGTACCGTCCACACAGCCGCGGACTCCGCGAACCGCTCGGTCAGCAGGTCAAGCGCCTCGCGGTAGCGAAGGGCACGCAACCTGTGACGGCTTCCAGGAACGGCTGAGAGCTTCTCGGTCACGCTGGCCAGCAGGCGCGCGGCCGTCTCGGCAAACACCGGGTCGTCCACGTCGGTGGTGGTTCCCACCCACTCGATGACGTGTCCTGCTGCGTCCAGCACCAGGGACCCACGCGTCACGAAGGTGCGGTACCGCCCGTCGGCTCCCAGCAGTCGATGTTCCGCCTCAAAAGGCTGCTGGGCCTCAACTGCCGCCGCCCAACGCGCCTGATACTCGGCCCGGTCATTGGGATGCACCAGCTGTAAGAAGCCCTGGATCGCACGCTCGGGCCCCACGTACTCGGCCCAGCGCCGGTTGAAATAGGTCGGCGTGCCGTGCGCGTCGGTCAGCCAGACGATCTGCGGCATGCCCTCCAGCACGCCGCGGTACCGCTGCTCGTTGCGCTGGGCCAGACGCTCGGCCACCAGTCGGTCGTGGATGTCCGTGGCACTGGCCACCCACTCCGCGATCTCACCGCGCTCGTTACGCACGGGGTTGACGCGAAGCACATGCCAGCGGCTGACGTCACCGACCCGCAGCCGGACCTCACTCTGCGCCGCCCCGCCCAGTGCATGGGCCCGGCGCCATAGCCCGTCGTAGCTGTCGTGGTCCTGAGGGTCCAGATGAACCCGGAGCGGCGCCCTGCCGAAGCGCCCGCGGTACTGGGCATTCAGGTAGCTCACCTCGCCCCCGGGGTCACTCACCCACAGCACGTGCGGAATCGAGTCCAGGATCTCGCCGGCACGGCGCTGCGCCACCTGCAGGGCGCGCTCGGACTCCAGCCGGTCGGTCACATCGCGCAAAACTTCAAGAGCGCCCAGCAGTTCACCGTCTTCGGACCGGACCTCGCTGCGCTGGGTTTCTCCGGAAAAAACGGTCCCGTCCTCCCGGCGGTACGGTGTGGTCAGGGCCTGGAACGTGGAGCGGCTTTCCAGACGCCGGTCCAGATGCAGCTTGGCCAGCGGCTCTCCCATCAGTTGCTGAAGAGGCTGACGGAACAGGGTCCCCATCGCGCGGTTCACGCGCCGGATATGTCCGCTGGGATCGGTAAACACAGCGGCGTCCTGCATGGACTGGAAGATGGCCTCGAACTCCGCGCGCGCCTGGGCCTGCTGGGTGCGGGCCTGCGCGAGGGTCTGGTTGAGTGCCTCAGCCCGGCGCCGTCCACTGACCTGCGCCTGCGTCAACCAGTACGACAGGCCACCGATCAGCAGGCCCAGGACCACCGAGATCATCGGCAAGGCACTCGAAAGGCCCCGGCCGAAGTTTCCGGTGGCCGCGTACTGCACGGTCCAGGGCTGCCCGGCAACGGACAGCTCCTGAACTTTCCGGAAGGCCGGCCGTGCAATCTGGACAGGCCGGCCCATAGACTGAGCGCCCAGCGTCACCCGGGCCACAAGCTGACCCGGCACACCGGTCTGTTCCAGTGAAGACAGAAATTCGTCGGTTCGGACGGCCAGGTAGACGTAACCCCGCAGTTTCTCCCGGCCACCGTCCAGCTGTTCGAGGCTGCTGTCCCAGACCGGCAGCACGAGCAGAAATCCCTGCAGGCTCCGCCCACGGTTGTCCCGCTGAACCAGTTGCACCGGGCGTGTGGCCTGCATGCCGCCCAGGCGCCGCGCCCGGTCGAATGCGTCGCGCCGCGTCGCTTCGCTGTACATATCGAAGCCCAGGACACGCAGGTTCTCGCTGGTGGGAGGGGCAATCACGCTGATCGGCGCCAGGGCCAGCGGCGCCGGGCTGTTGCGGCGGATCGTCACCTCCGGACGGACCTTGCGCCGCAGTTCAGCGAGCACCGGCGCCACCTGACCGTCGGGGATCCACACGTTGAAGCCCAGGGCCTGAACCCCCGGATACCGCTCTATCAGGTTCAGACGCCGTGCGTAGCTGGCGAAATCTGCCTGCGGCATCAGGTCCGGACGCAGGGTCAGGGTCGCACGCGTGGCCAGCAGCAGATCCTCGTAATGACTCAGCTGTTCCCTCAGGGCCTGGGTATGGGTGCCCGCCGCCCGCTGAAAGCGGGTGCGCTGCTCGATGGCCACGTACCGCGACGCCACGACCGCCAGGACCAGCGAAAGACCGATCACGGCCAGCAGCATCGAGACCGGACCCCATTGCACCCAGAGCCGCTCGCGGGCCGAGCGGTCTCCCGTCACGAAACTGCTCCGGCCAGGGCGTCCAGAAAGACCCCCACCGGCACGTCGCGCCCGGTCCAGACCTCGAAGGCGAGCCGGGCCTGATGCGCCAGCATGCCCAGACCGTTCTCGGCGCGGAGACCGGCCTGCCGCGCCTCGCGCATCAGCCGGGTTTCGGCAGGTTTGTACACCATGTCGTACACCAGGGCTTCTTCAGGCAACTGGTGAAAATCGAAATCCGGCAGGGGCGTTTCATCGGGTGCGGCGAGTCCTGCACTCGAAGCATTGATGACCAGCCGGACTTCCGGCCAGGGCACCTCGCTCAGGGTGACAGCCGATACCGTAGATTCCGCGTCTTCCGCCGTCCATGTTTGTGCCAGTTCCTGGGCCCGGGCGTGGGTCCGGTTCACAACGTAGACGTCTCGCTCCAGCAGCACTACACCGGTATAGACGGCCGCCCTGGCCGCGCCGCCTGCCCCGAGGACAACTACACTTCCGTCTGAAGTCCTGACGCCCGTGCTTCCCCCCTGGATGTCAAGCAGTGCACTCATCAAGCCTGGGGCGTCGGTGTTGTCTCCTATCAGCCGGCCATTCCGGTGGGCGATGGTGTTAACAGCCCCGATGGCCCGTGCCGCGTCACTCAGTGTGTCCAGCAGCGTCAGGGCACTTTCCTTGTGAGGCAGGCTCAGGTTGGCACCCAGGGTACCTGGCTGGCGCAGGCCCGCTACTGCGTCTCGAAGACCCGCTGCCGGAACCTGTCTCGCTTCATATTCGCCCCGAATGCCAGCCCACCCGAACGCCGCGTTGTGCATACGTGGCGACAGCGAATGGGCCGCCGGATCCGCAAAGAGGAAAGCCCGCAGGGTCGTGCCGGTGACTGCCAGGCTGTGGTCCACACTCACCTGCACAGTGTAGCGGTCAGCTGTCAGACCGGGCGCGCCTGTGTGGCCAGAACAATCTTTCGCCGGGCTTGGCCCGGGCTTTATCGAGCCTGCTCCGGCGCCTCAGATTGTGGTGTAGCACACGCCCCGCCACCCAGGCAGGTCAGACAATGATCCATCCGCATGAGACCCGTCCCCTTCCTCCCGCGCGTGAAACATCACGGCGGGAGTGTGCGCCTGTGGCGCCAGGAGCTGTTTTGACCGACCCGACCGAGTCCCAGACCACCTCTACCCCGTCCCCCACAGCAACCGCCACGGTCGCTCTGGAAAACCAGCGCGAGGCTTTCGCGCTGCTGGGCGCTGGCGACGTCAACCTGCGGCGCATGCGCGAACTGACGCGGGCCAAGCTGATTGCGCGCGGAGAAACCATGACCATTACCGGCGAGGAGCCAGAAGTGGCACGTGCCGAGCGCATGGTTCGCGACGCCCTGGACGTCGTGCGCAGCGGCGGCGAACTGACTCCTGAGAGCCTGCTGCGCAGCGCCCGCCTGAGTGATGAAGGGCGCAGTCTGGCCCAGGAAACGCAGGTGACCGGCCTGAGCCTGCCACGTGGTCTCAAGCCCAAAACTCCGGGGCAGAAAACCTATCTGGAAAAGGTCGAGAAAAGCGACATCACCTTCGGCGTGGGCCCAGCCGGTACCGGCAAAACATATCTGGCCGTCGCCATGGCGGTTCAGGCCCTGAAGGCCAAGAAGGTCAAGCGCATCATCCTGACCCGCCCGGCAGTCGAAGCCGGTGAGAAACTCGGCTTTTTGCCCGGTGACCTGCAGGCAAAGATCGACCCGTATTTGCGGCCCCTGTACGACGCGCTGCAGGACATGCTCGACCAGGAGAAGTTCGAGTCGTACCTGACCAGCGGGGTGATTGAGATCGCGCCGCTGGCCTTCATGCGCGGTCGGACCCTGAACGACGCCTTCGTGATTCTGGACGAAGCCCAGAACACCACCGGCGAGCAGATGAAGATGTTCCTGACCCGCATGGGCTACAGCAGCAAGGTCGTGGTGACCGGCGACGTCACCCAGATCGACCTGCCCCGGCACATCACCAGCGGTCTGGCGGTGGCCAAGCGCGTGCTGAGCAGCATCGAGGGCATCGCCTGGCACGAGTTCACCGATGTGGACGTGGTGCGTCACCCGCTGGTGGGCCGGATCATCAAGGCCTATGAAGCTGCGGAAGACGCTGAACAGGACAAGCGCGCCGCAAGGCGCGGCGAATTCGCCAGCATCCCCGAGGCGGAAGGAGACGACGTCAGGCCGGCCTGAGGGTCCCCGTGAGTCCGGGACCACGTACGTGACGTGGTCCCGGCTTTCTATTGCTTTACCCTGCCAGAATGATTGACCTGATTGTCCGCAAGGCCACGCCAGCCGGGTTGCGCCCTGTCCTGCGCCGGAGCCTGGAGGCCGCCATGCGGCATTTTGGGGTCCAGGAGCGGGAGGTGACGGTCGTGCTGGTGGGAGACCGGACGATCCGTACGCTAAAGCTGGAGCACTGGGGCGAAGACGCGGCCACAGACGTCCTGAGCTTTCCCACCTGGGAACCGGGAGACCCGTTTGTACCGCCGCATCTGGGCGATATCGTGATCAGCCTGGACACGGCCGCCAGGCAGGCCGAAGTCCGTGGACACAGCCTGGTCCGGGAAGTCGCGCTGCTGGCCAGCCACGGGCTGACGCATCTGGTCGGACACGATCACCCACACGCCGAGGGTCTGGGCTTTGAGGAAGGGGCCACCGGGCCGGAATGGCAGGTGTTCCATGACGCCTGGGAAGCGGCGCGCCGGGCCTTGCCGCCCGGAGCCTGATCTCATGCGCTCGGACGGATCGGCCCTGAGCCTGAAACGCTGGTGGCGCTCGGCGGGTTTTGCCTGGGATGGGGTGCGCCACGTGTACCGGACCCAGGCGAATTTCCGGATCGAGCTGTGGGCCGCGCTGCTGGCGCTCGCCTGCACCTGGTGGCTGAACGCGCCAGCCGCGCCGGTGATTTTGAGCTGCGCCCTGGTCCTGGGCCTGGAACTACTCAACACTGCCGTGGAGGCTGTGGTGGATCTGGCCAGCCCGGCGGTGCACCCGCTGGCCAGGGTCGCGAAGGATGCGGCCGCCGCCGCAGTACTGGTGGCCAGCGTGGGAGCACTGGGGGTAGGTCTGGTTGTTCTGCTCCCGCCGCTGCTTGGCCGCCTGGGGGGCTAATGGGCTTCTAAAGGCCAAGCGAACCCGGACAGGCTCGCAGGTTTGGCATAGTGCAGCCGTGAGCAAAGAGGCTGCCCGTTCCCCCGACCTCTCCCCGGTCCCGGCAGTCACCATCCGGGGACGACGACCGCGTGACCTGCCGGTCCTGCAACGCTGGCTGACGGATCCGCAGGCCGAGTGGCGGCGGTGGGACGCACCGTACTTCCATGCAGTGAGCACCACCACGTCGCTGAAAGCCTATGTGGAGCACCTGGCCCGGACACCGCCTGATCCCCACCAGCGGGTCATTGACGTGGGGGGACAATGCGTGGGCATGGTCAACCGCTCCGAGGAGGAACCGGCTGGCGGCGGCTGGTGGGACCTGGGCATTCTGCTGTACGACCCTGCGCTCTGGGGACAGGGGTTGGGCTCGCGCGCCCTGGCCCAGTGGGTGCAGGCCACCTTCGACGAAACAGAGGCCCACGTGGTGACCTTCACGACCTGGGGAGGCAACGAACGCATGATTCGCGCGGCGAGCCGGCTGGGTTTCCGGGAGGCCGGGAAGGTGCGCGAGGCGAGACTGGTCGCCGGGCAGCGGTACGACAGCGTGCGCCTGGACATGCTCCGGCGTGAATGGTCGCCGCCTGAGCCATGAGCCCTCGCCAGACCCGACCCACCGGGAAAAAGCCTGTGAATCCCGAAGGCTTTCTGGCTACCCAGGACCTCAAGGAGCGGGGCTGGACGCCTCCTCTGATTCGCCGCTTTCTGGGTGAACATGACGCTACCCGCGAAAACGGCCTGCGAATGGGACGCCGCCGCCTTCCCCCGGTGAAACTGTATGCCGAGGCCAGGGTGGCCGAGGTCGAGCGCGACGATACCTTCCTGGCCGCTCAGGCCCGAGCCGCCGACGCCCGTGCCCGCGCCGAGCAGGCCCGGGAGGTCCGTGAAGCCCGGCGAGCCGGCCTGCTGGAAGCGGCGGCCGGATCATACGTTCCAGTGGTGCATCCGGAGCCCCTGCGCAAGGGCGCGGTACGCAAGGCCCGCGAGCCTTACCTGCGGGAACTGGAGCGGGTTCAAACCCGGTTGGAGCAGGAAATCGGCCGCGTAACCGTCCGCGAGTCGGCCGTGCTGGCGACCCTGCTTCGCAAGCGGCTAGATCAGGCATTGGCAGCGACATATCCGTGGTACCCGGGGTCAGGTGCCCAGACGGCCCCCAGTAAACCCACGGAGGCCAGACCCAGCGACTGGCGCGACTGGGACTGGGACTGAGACGGGCTGAACTGATCGTAAACATGGGCCGTGACGAGATGGCTGCTGCCGTCGAACGCGGACCAGGGCACCGATAGAACAGCGGACAGAAGCAGCCGACCCAGGCAAGACAGCGCCCGCCTTCCGATCTGGAAGGCGGGCGCCGCGGTGTCCTGCCTACTTCAGGAGATCGACGGCACGCTTCAGGATGGCGTCGCCCTGAAGGTCCACCATAGCCTCACCCTGGGCGGTGCTCCTGACCGGGCGCTTGACTGTACCGGTGTAGGTGAACTTGCCGTCCTTGTCGGCCGTGACGGTCACGGGCTTCCCGGCGACCGAAAGGGTGATCTTCTGCCCCGGAGTCGCGCCTGCACCACTGAAGTTGAGGGGCACCGTCGAGCGGGTGTCCTTGACGGTCACATCGGGCGTGATGCCCTTCTTGTGGATCTCGCGCCCTGCAGGAGTCAGCCACGCGCTGTTGACGATAGCCACTTTGCCGCCGTCACTGGTAGTCAGCGGAATCTGGGCCACACCCTTGCCGAAGGTCTGCTCCCCGACCACGGTGGCGCGCTTGGTGTCCTGCAGCGCACCGGCCACGATTTCACTCGCACTGGCGCTGTTCTTGTTGACCAGAACCACCAGTTTTCCGGTGTAGTCGCTGGCCTGGGCCCGCGCGGTGCCGGACACCGTGGTTCTGCCGCTGCGGTCACGCAGGCTGACAATCGGACCGCTCTGCATGAACTGGTCAGCGGCGTCCACGCCGGAGTTCAGCAGACCGCCGCCATTGTCGCGCAGGTCCAGCACCAGCTTGGTGATGCCCTTGGCCTTCATGTCGGTAACGGCCGCGCGGAACTGCTCGCTAACCTTCTCGTTGTAGAAGGTGTTCAGGGCGATATAGCCCACGTTGCCTGGCAGAACGGTCTGCTCGACGCTGACAATGGTGACCTTGCGGCGCTCCATCTTGACCGTGTAGGGCTTGCCGTCGCGCGAGAAGGTCACGTCCACGGTGGTGCCTTCCTTACCGCGTACCAGACGAACGATCTCGTCGAGTTTGCTGGTCAGCACTTCCTTGTCGCCGATCTTGACGAACACGTCGCCGATCTGCACTCCAGACTCGGAGGCCGCGCCGCCGCGGTAGACGTTGTCGATCTTGCCACCGGTTCCATCCGGGTTGGCGGCGACCAGCGTTACGCCAATGCCGCCGAACTCGCCGCTGAGGTTCTGAGCGTCGATGGCGTTGTTAGCCGGCTCGGTGTAGTAGGTGAACTCGTCGCTCAGGCTGCCCAGCGCACCCTGAATGGCGCCGCGCAGAACCTTCTCCTGATCCACCGGGAACAGGTAATACTGATTGAGGTTGTTCAGGACCTCAAGGAGACTTTTACCGGAGGCCGTGCTGGCGAGGTTGGCAGTCGTGTAACCGCCAAGCTGCGCGTAACCGACCGCTGCCGTGCCAGCCAGAGCGGCGGCAACAATGGTGAGTCGTTTAGGGTTCACCCGGTCAGGATACCTGCCCGGGGTGAGGCACCATGAGGTCTAACTTCCCATTCGGATGCCTGGGCTATGCTGGTCGGCGAGCATGCCATCGCCTCTGATATTCCTGCCGTCCGCGCTGCCCCCCAGAGGCGGCGCATGATCGACCTCAAGCAGGTGTCCCTGGAGTACCCCGTCACCCGCACGCTGGCGCTCGACGATGTAAGCCTGCACGTGGGCAAGGGAGAATTTGTCTATCTGGTAGGCCATTCCGGCGCCGGAAAAAGCAGCTTCATGAATCTGGTTCTTAAGCGCGCCCTGCCCACCCGTGGGGAAGTCCAGGTCGCCGGCGAGTCGCTGTCGCGCTACCGTGGCCGGCGCACCGCGCTGCTGCGCCGCCGGATCGGTACGGTGTTTCAGGACAACCTGCTGCTGGATCACCTGAACGCATTTGACAATGTCGCCTTCGCCCTGCGCGTCACGGGTGTGCCGCAGCGCGAGTGGCCCTCACGGGTCACGTCTGCGCTGCGGACGGTCGGGCTCGAACATAAGAAATATGCCCTGCCGGTGCAGCTTTCACAGGGTGAACAGCAGCGGGTGGCCATAGCCCGGGCCATCGTCTCTGACCCGCCGCTGCTGCTGGCCGACGAACCGACCGGCAATTTGGACCCGGACAACAGCCGCGAGGTGCTCAAGGTGCTGCAAAGCGTCAACCGGCGCGGCACCACCGTGATCGTGGCCACCCACGCCCGTGAACTGGTGGAGACCTACCGCCACCGCACCCTGACGCTGCGCAAGGGCAAGCTGGTGCGCGACGACCCGTACGGAGGCTACGCCCTGTGATGTACCACTTCCGACAGGCGCTGCTGGCCATGCGCGGCAACCTGACCGCCACCCTGTCCACGCTGGTCACCATGACCCTGACCCTGCTGATGCTGGGATTCGTGCTGTTGCTGACGCTCAACGTCAACCGCACCCTGCAGCAGCTTGAGTCGCAGGTTGAGGTCGCCGCCTTCCTGAAACCGGATGCCAACGACGCCGACCTCCTGTCACGTATGAGGGCCCTGCCGCAAGTCCGCGAGGCCCGGCTGGTCAGCAGCGAGGCCGTGCTGGAAGAGATGACCCGCGACTCACCGTATACCCGTGACGCCGCGGCCCTGGTCGGCAACCCCTTCCCGGACACCCTGCGGATGCGCGTCAACCGTGTGGAGGACTCGCGCGCCGTGGCCGCGGCTGCCTCGACCCTGCCCGGCGTCGAGGATGTGGAATACGGGGCCGGCTACGTCGACCCCACGGTTAAGACCCTGACCGCCGTGCGCGGAGCCGGCTACGCGCTGGTCGGCCTGCTGCTGCTGGGTACGCTGTTCAACATCCTGAACGCGGTGCGGGTGGCCATGTATGCCCGGCGCAATGAAATCAGCGTGATGCGCCTGCTGGGCGCGACGCGCGGCTTTATCCGCCTGCCGCACGTGATCGAGGGCCTGCTGGTGGGGGTCCTGGCGGCCACCCTGGCCCTGGCGGTCCTGACTCCGGCGTACCTGACCCTGGCCCGTCGCGTGCAGGAACTGGCCCCCGTCTTTCCGGTGGTCACCGACAGCGTCACTCTGCTGCCCCTGCTCTCGGGGGTGGCTGTGCTGGGCATCATGATCGGCCTGCTGGGCAGCCTGTTCGCCACTCGCCGCTACCTGCAGGAGCTGGAGTGACCCGGACCCTTCTGGGACGCCGCCCCGTGATGGGTCTGCTTCTGGGAACGCTGCTGCTGGGCGCCGCCGCCCAGACCACCAGCCAGCGTCTGGAGCAGTTGCAGAGCGAACTGCAGCAGCAGCGCGCCCAGAGCGCGGATCAGGCCCGTGAGCTGCAAGAGTTGCGCAGCCGCATCGCCAACCTCAGCACCCAGCAGCAAGAGACGCTCTCGCGCCTGGACGCCCTGGCCGGCAGCGTTACCAACCTGGAAAACGAGGTGGCCACCCTCAATGCCCGCACCGCCCTGGCCGAGCAGGCCCTGAGTGACACCACCGCCCAGCGTCAGGTCACGGAGGCGCGGGTCACGCGGCTGCAAAACGATGTCCGGCAGATCCTCAACGCCTTGTACCGGGAACGCAGTGGCCGCTACCTGCAGCTGCTGTCGCAGGCGTCAAGCCTCTCCGACCTGTTGATCCGGCTGCAGTATTCGAACATGGCGGGCCAGCACAACACCCGCATTATCGAAACCCTGCGCGGGGAGGTTCAGGTGCTCCAGGCGCAGCAGGCGCAGCAGCAGGTCAATGCCCGTGCACTGCGCGAGGTGCAACTTCAGCGGAAAGCAGCGCTGACTCAACTGCAAACCCGGCGCCAGGAGCAGACTCAGTTGCTGGCGACCCTGCGCGCCTCCGAGCAGGGCCAGCGGACCCTGGCGGCCCAGACCCAGGCTGAGCAGGCCCTGACCGCGCGCAGCATCGACCACCTGGTGGGTCAGGTCGTGGCCGAGCGGACCCGCCTGGAGGAAGAACGCCGCCGCCGCCTGGAAGAGGAACGCCGCCGCCGTGAAGAAGAGCAGCGCCGCATCCGCGAGGCGCAGGAGCGGGCCCGGCTCGAAGCTCTCAGGCTCGAACAGTTGAGGCTCGCCCAGGAACGGGCCCGGCAGGAACAGGCCCGCCGGGAGGCCGAGGAACGGGCCCGGCAGCTTGCTGCGCAGCGACAGGCCGAAGAAGCAGCAAGACGACAGGCGCAGGAGGCTGCGCAGCGGCAGGCCCAGGTGGCAGCCCAACGGCAGGCGCAGGAGGCTGCGCAGCGCCGGGCTGCGCAGCAGGCGGCTCAGCGGCAGTCTGAGGAGGCTGCAAGGCGACAGGCAGAGCAACAACAGGCTGCCCAGGCCGCCGCCCAGCGGACCCGTCAGCAGCAGGTCCAGCAGGAGCAGGCGGCCCTGGAGGCGCGCCGGCAGCAAGTTCAGCAGGAGCAGACCCGGGTCGAGGCGGCCCTGGCTCCACTGCCGGTCCAGAGTGGGCCGCAGGGCTTTCCAATCAGCTCCGGACAGGTCAGCAGTCCTTACGGCACCAACGGCGCGCAGTGGACGGTCCTGCAGGGTCCTGAGGACGCTCAGGCGGTGGCGTCGCAGGCCGGGAACGTGCTGGCCGCCACGTTCTATGCCAGCCTCGGCTGGGTGGTTCTGGTCGAGCACTCCAACTCGGTGACGGTCTATCTGGGGCTGCAGGACCCACAGGTGCGCGCCGGGCAGCGGGTGGCGCAGGGAACGCCTCTGGGACGCGTCGGCGGCAGCCCGGTGTTCGGTCCGGGTCGTATGGCTTTTCAGCTCAACCGGATTCAGGGCTCGAACCGCCAGCCGGTGTCGCCCGGATTCTAGCGCCGTGCTTGCCGGGGTGGCGGCCGGTCTGATACTCTTTTGCGGTGCGCTTTCCGGTTGGCTGCTGACGGGCGCATGACCCCGTGATCCTAAGCGGGAGCTTTACCCTCACCACCACCCCAGAGGTTCTTTGACATGGTTAAGATTCGCCTTTCCCGCTTCGGTTCCACCCACAACCCCCACTACCGCATCGTGGTGACGGATGCCCGTCGTCCCCGTGACGGTGGATACATCGAGAACCTGGGTCACTACGACCCCCGCAAGACCACTGAGACCTACCTGAAGGTGGACACTGAACGCGCCGCTTACTGGATTGCCCAGGGCGCCCAGCCCACCCAGACCGCCCGCCGCCTGCTCAAGTCCCAGGGCGTCAAGGTCGCTTAAGCGTTTCCACTGCAATATGAATGGGGCCCCTCCGGGGGCCCTTTCCCATGCCGTGGCAAGGCGCCAGCGTACCTTAGAATGTGCCCCATGAAGAGTGATCCTATGGACCTGACCCTGTTTCTGTCGCAGAGCGTGGTGGACCAGCCGTCGCTCGTGCGCGTTTCCAGGCGCGGGCCAACGGTGCTGGTGCGCGTCGCCCCGGGAGAGGAAGGCCGGCTCATCGGCCGTCAGGGCCGTGTGATCCAGGCCATCCGCACGCTGGTTCGTGCGGCGAGTGACCCCCGCGAGCGCGTCAACGTTGACCTGGACGCGCCGCGCAAAGCGTGAGCGGGCCCGGAGACGACCACACCCGCCTGGGCCATTTTCTGGGGCCCCACGGGGTTCAGGGCGCCGTCAAGCTGTACGTGCTGGGGAGCGCCGAACAGGTGCTGAAGCTGCCGCGCGTTTATGTCGAGGACCGGGGCTGGCTGCGCGTTCGCCGGGCCGAGCCTCTGGTGCCGGGCGTGGCGCTCCACCTGGCGGGCATCACCTCGCGGGAGGGTGCTGAGACCCTGCGCGGCCTGAACGTCTTTGCCGCCGACAGCGACCTCCCCGCCCCGGAAGAGGGGACCTACTACTACCACGAGCTGCGCGGCCTGTGGGTGCTGGATGAGGCGGGCACGCAGCTGGGGGAAGTGGTGGACGTGGAGGACTCGGGGCACCAGGATCTGCTGGTGGTCAGGCATGCCGAGGGCGAATCGTTTGTGCCGCTCCAGGCGCCGTATGTGCTGGTGAATCTGGAAGGGCGTCGGCCAGCCTCTCTGACCCTGACTGGCGAGACGCCGGCTGGACTGCTGGGTGATGACGGGGACGCAGACAGCGACGAGGACATCGTGGCGCAGGGCCCCACGGACGGCCCAGAGGAATAGGCTCAGGTGCTGACCTTTTCGTTCCTGACCCTTTTTCCGGAACTTCTCGCCCCGTTTGCCGCCGAAGCCATTGTCGGAAAGGCGCGGGAACGTGGGCTGGTGGACGTCAATCTGGTGAATATGCGTGACTTTGCGCAGAACAGACACCAGAAGGTTGACGACACGCCCTATGGCGGTGGGGCGGGTATGGTGATCCGCGTAGATGTGGCGGAGCGCGCCCTGCGCAGCCTGCCCCCAGCCGACGAAGTGATTCTGTTTACCCCGGCGGGCCAACGCTTCACGCAGCAGGTGGCTGAGGAATTGGCTGACCGGCAGCATCTGGCTTTTCTGTGCGGGCGCTATGAGGGCTTTGATGCCCGGGTGGAGGGCTTGGTCACACGTGAACTGAGCATCGGAGACTTCGTGATGATGGGAGGCGAGGCCGCCGCCGCCTGCGTCCTCGAGGCGGTCGCGCGCCTGGTGCCCGGGGTACTCGGCGATCCCGAATCCCACCAGACCGACAGCTTCAGCAGCGGACTGCTGGACTATCCGGAATACACCCGCCCGGCTGAGTGGCAGGGTCAAGCCGTTCCGGAGGTCCTGAAGGGCGGCAACCACGCGGCAGTCGCGGCCTGGCGCCGGGCGCAGGCTCTGGAACGGACCTGGAGGCGACGCCCGGATCTGCTGTCCCATGCTGGCCTCACGCCACAGGACACGGCAACGCTGCTGGAGCTTGGGGTAAGCCAGGAAGACCTGAACGTCTGGGGTGCTCCGCCCGCTCCGGTCAAACGCCAGCGCAAGCGGCGTCCGGCGACCGCCGGGCCAGCATCCTGAACTGCGCCTTCAGAAACCTGTTCGCAAGGGTGTGTGGCCTCGAAAGCGGGGGCGCGGGTCAACCAAGGTGCGGTGCATCCCCCGGCCCTACTGTCGGGTCGCCGTAAAGGTGAGCTTGTAGGACGTACAGTCATTTGACTGAACCATAAACGTGCCCTGCGCCGTGGTCGGCGTCACGAACCGGCCACTGAGATTCCAGAGCAGATATGGCTGCTTGGCCTCGGCAGAAAAGAGCCCCGCCTTGACCGGTACGGTTCCTGGCATGGCGCCATAGGTGCTGACCAGCCGGGGACTGGTTTTGTAGGTGGTATTGCTCAGCGAGTCGCTGCACCGCCAGTACCCGGTCATCTGCACGTTGCTGATGGTCCTGCCGTCAGCCGCCACCTGAAAGCTGATGGCGTTGCCTTTGAAATCCCCCAGCAGTTCCCCGCGGTAGTGCCCCGGCCTGGGCACGCTGCCAGGCTGCTGGCCTCCCTGCGGCGCGGCACTGGGGGCTGATGCAGGCTTAGCTGGCGCAAGTGCCGGTGCTGCTGGCGCAGGCTTGTGAGCCTGAGGCGCTGCTTTCAGCTGACACCAGCCCAGCACCACACTCTCGGAATCCATGAACAGCAGGCCCACAAAGCGGTCGGGTGCCTGAGTCAGCAGGAATGAAAGTGAGTAGGCTTCCCCCTCCTCTTCCTCACTCAGGGTCTTGAACATCAGCTTGCGGGCCTCAAACGCCGCTGCCAGATCGCTGCTGATCTGCTCGGCCAGGTCCGGATTGTCCCAGACCAGATACTCGCTTGTCTGGCAGCCACTTCCCTGGCCTTTGGCCAGCGTGTTCAGGTACTGGCCCAGTTCGCGTGTCGCGCCCGCGTCCGTTACCCGGACAGCACCTGCAGTCAGGCGAATGCCGGTCAGGGTGGACGAGGCCGCAGGGCCCTGCTGGGCCAAAGCCGGGCTCAGGAACAGACAAAGGGTCAGTAACGCTCGTTTCATGGGGGCCTCTCGCGGGAATCAGGGTCCTGGGATGGGAACGAAGATTTCTCTACTGTAGGCGCTCATGCCTTACGGCTCACTCACACATTCATGCCGGTGTGGTGGGCAAAGGCAGCCACAGCAGAACCCGGCCCGCCGCGAGACGCACCTGAACCTGCCTGAACCAGCCCAGGCCACTGCCGAGCGCGGAGCCAACTTCCGCTTTTCAGGCAGCCGCAGTAACTCCGTCCCAGGATGACGGGTTACAGCACGTCGTCGGCGCTGCCCCGCTTGCGAAGGTTGTTCAGGGTCTTACGCCAGCGCAGTGCCTTGACGATCATCGGGGCAGCCGGATTGAGGTTCAGATCATAGGCGGGGTACCAGGCGCGCTGCTCACTGAACTTGAGCTTCATCTTGAAGACGCCGAAGCTGTGCTTGCTCTCGTCGAGTTCGCGCGGGATGCCCCAGAAGTCGAACAGCTCGTACCCCTGCCGCTTGGCATCAAGCATGGCGTTCCAGTAGAAGGCATCGGGCGCTTTGGCGTCCTTGAAAGGCTGACCAGCCTCGTCCACGCGGTCATCCCGCACGCTGCCGCCGAACAGGTAGTAGGTGCCCTTCCCCATGGCCAGGAAAAATCCGCCTGCCAGCGCCTTGCCCTGAGAACGTGCCAGCACCAGATAAGCCTCGCCGCCGTGGGCGTTGCCCTCACGCAACATGGTCTCGTAGTACTTGCGCGGGAAGGCGCCCAGCTTGGCCCGCTCGTTGGTGGCAGTAAAAATCTCCCAGAAGGCCTCAAAGTCGTCGTCGCGCCCGGCCACCACACCAAGCTTCTGGGCCGTGCGGACATTGCGCCGGGCCATGCTGTGCAGCCCGGCAAACAGCTCCTCTTCGTTCTGACGCAGGTCCGCCACAATCGTATGCTCCGGCTGCTCGGTGGACGCGCGTTGGAACGGCCCGTAACTTTCAGGGATGGCGCGGCTGTCCTCGTTCGCGGGCAGCGGCACCGGGGGCTCGATTTTCAGGAGGGCGTCGGTCGGCCTCGCGATCTTCTTCACCGCGTTGGCCACGCCGGGCAGAAGGTCCAGACTCTCCAGGGCTGGCCCGCGCGGGGCATACAGTGTGGAGAATCCGGGAACCAGCCGCTTGCGGATCAGTTGTAAGGCCCCGACTGTATGTCCGTCACGGGTAATCAGGTAGCGCACGGGGGTCTGGCCGAGTGCCCGCCTTGCCTCGCCGTAGCCCCAGCCCTGCAGGGCACTGGTAATGGGCAGGCATCTCACCGCATCGTCGTACACACGCGGGTCGGTCGTTTCTTGCAGGGTCAGGCGCACGGGGCGGATTGTAGCAGCCTGTGTTATCCACCCGAAGGAACTGGGAACCACCTGATCCGAGAAAACACACTGTTCTTGTCAAGACTTCACCTGCCACACAGTGAGGGCCGAAACCCGCACGCTAGAGTGGAAGGCGTGAAACAACTCCTGATCACGCTGGCGCTGCTTGGTGGCGGCGCCCTGGCCCAAACGACCACGCCGCCAACCACGACGCCCGCGAGACCTGCGCCGGCCACCACCCCGGCCCCGGCACGTCCTGCCCCGGCCCAGACCACCACAGCACAGGACAGCGCTGTCGTCGGACGGGTCGGGTCAGAGGTCATCACGCTGGGCGAGTTCAACCGCGCCTTCCGGCAGGCCGTGGCGCGGGTACTGAACTCCCAGGGTGTGCCCTTCGAGGAAAGCTACATGGCGGAATTCAATGACGCCCGTGGCGAATACCTCAAGCAGTACCTGCGTGACCGGGCCATCTATCAGCTGGCCCGCGGCAGCGTCAAGGCCGACGCCGCCGAGGTCGACAAGCAGGTGGCCGATGCGCGCGCCGACTTCGAGAGTGACGCAGAATTTGCCGACGCGCTGGCGGGCACCGGCTATGCCAGCGTGGCCGACTTGCGGGCCGATCTGGAACGGCAGCTGGTGGTCGGTGCCTACCTCAGATCCATCCAGGGCCGGTTCAAGTTTGGGGACGCCGTGGTGGCGGGCAACTACAACCTCAACCGCAAAGCGTTCATGCGTCAGCGTGAGGCGTGCGCCCGGCACATCCTGGTCAAGTCACAGGCGGATGCACAGGCAGTCGTCAAGGAGCTGCAGGCTGGCGGAGACTTCGCCAAGATTGCCGCCAGCAAGAGCCAGGACCCGGGCAGCGCCGCGCAGGGCGGTGACCTGGGGTGCTTCGGAGAAGGTGACATGGTTGCCACCTTCGACAAGGCCAGCTTCACCGGTCCGCTGAACACCCCTCAGGTCGTGCAGTCCGAATTCGGCTGGCACATCGTGCTGGTGGCCAAGCGCACCGAAGCTGGGGTCGTTCCGCTTACCGAAGCCGCGCCTGTGATCCGCGAACAGCTGACCCGGGAAGCCGCGCAGAAATACCTGAACGCCCAGATCGACAAAATGAAGACCGAGTCCTTCCCCGACGTGGTGAAAGTCACGACCGCACCGGCGCCCAAATAAGACGCACACCATCAGCACGGGACTCCCACCACGGGGGTCCCTTTTTTCTGGGATCAGCCTGTCTGTGCTTCTGGCCTGGGAACCCCACGCTCAGGGCGTAGGGTGGGGCATGACCGACACGGCGCAGAAGCGCAAGCTGAACTGGAACAGCCACCACATCACGCAGGGTGACGAGCGTGCCCCGAACCGCGCGATGCTGCGTGCTGTGGGCTTCCAGGACGGTGATTTCGAGAAGCCGATTATCGGTGTGGCGCACGCCCAGAGCAACATCACCCCATGTAACAACGGCCTCGGCGAACTGGCCGACCACATCACCGGCGCCATCCATGAAGGCGGCGGCATGCCTCAGATTTACGGCACCATCACGGTGTCGGATGGCATCAGCATGGGCACCGAGGGCATGAAATGCTCTCTGGTGAGCCGTGAGGTGATTGCCGATTCCATTGAGACCGTCTCGCGCGGACAGTCCCACGACGGGGTGATCGTGGTCGGCGGCTGCGACAAGAACATGCCCGGCGCCATGATCGGCATTGCCCGCCTGAATATTCCGGCCATCTTCGTGTACGGCGGCACCATCAAGCCGGGACATTACAACGGCCAGGATCTGACCATCGTCAGCGTGTTCGAGGCGGTGGGAGCCTTCGGGGCTGGCAAGATCAGCCGGCATGACTTCGAGCAGATCGAGAAGCGTGCCTGTCCGGGCAACGGCTCGTGTGGCGGGATGTATACCGCCAACACCATGAGCAGCGCGTTTGAGGCGATGGGCATGAGCCTGCCGCACTCCAGCACCATGAGCGCGGTGGACGCTGAAAAAGCCGTCAGCAGCGCTGACAGCGCCCGTGCTCTGCTGAAGCTGATCGAGGCCGATATCCGCCCGCTGGACATCCTGACAAAAGATGCCTTCGAGAACGCCATCACAGTGATCATGGCCGTGGGGGGCAGCACCAACGCGGTGCTGCACCTGATGGCCATCGCCCACGCCTGCGACATTGACCTTACGCTGGCGGACTTTGAGCGGATCCGCGAGCGCACCCCGGTGTTCTGTGACCTCAAGCCCAGCGGCCGTTATGTCGCCACCGACCTGCACGAGGTGGGCGGCATCCCGCGCGTGATGAAGATGCTGCTCAAAGAGGGACTGCTGCACGGCGACTGCCTGACAGTGACCGGCAAAACCGTAGCCGAGAACCTTGCCGACGAGCCAGAAGTACCGAACGCGGACCAGGACGTGATCCTGCCCTTCAATCAGCCTATCTACACCCAGGGACACCTGGCCATCCTGCGCGGCAATCTGGCGCCCAACGGCAGCGTGGCCAAGATCAGTGGCCTCAAGCAGATCAAAATTACCGGGCCCGCGAGGGTATTTGACTCGGAAGAAGCCTGCATGGACGCCATCATGGGTGACCGTATCCGGCCGGGCGATGTGCTGGTCATCCGCTACGAGGGCCCCAAGGGCGGCCCCGGCATGCGCGAGATGCTCTCCCCTACCAGCGCGATTATTGGCAAAGGACTGGGTGACAGCGTCGGCCTGATCACCGATGGACGCTTTTCGGGGGGAACCTTTGGTCTGGTGGTTGGCCACGTGGCGCCGGAAGCCTTTGTTGGCGGTCCCATCGCACTGGTCCACGAGGGCGACGTCATTGAGCTGAATGCCGAGACCCTCAACCTCACCCTGCATGTGCCGGATGAGGAGCTGGCCCGCCGCCGCGCCGAGTGGACTCCGCCCAAGCCGAACTACAGCCGTGGAGTCCTGGCCAAGTACGCCAAACTCGTCAGTGGCGCCGAGGTTGGTGCTTACACCGACTGAATTTTCAAGCGATGGCGGTCGGCAAGTGGGAGGGCACGAACGGCAGGGCCTTCCCACTCGTGTTTATTCGAATTCCTTGAAGACCGCACGGCTGATGACCAGCTGCTGAATCTCGCTGGTGCCTTCGTAGATTTCGGTCACCTTGGCGTCGCGGTACAGACGTTCCACCGGATATTCGCGGCTGTAGCCGTTGCCGCCAAACACCTGAATCGCGTCGCGAGTCACGTCCACCGCCGCTTCGCTGGCCAGCAACTTGGCGATGCTGGCCTCCTTGCCGAACGGCAGGCCCTGGTCCTTGAGCCACGCCGCTTTCAGGGCCACCAGCCGCGCGCTTTCGATGCGGGCCGCCATGCGCGCGATTTTGAACGACACGCCCTCAAATTCGCGGAGTTTTTTACCGAACTGCTCGCGCTCGTTGGCATAGCGGGTGGCGTGCTCCATCGCGGCCCGGGCTATCCCCAGCGCCTGCATGGCAATTCCGATACGCCCCGAGTCCAGGCTGGCCAGCGCGATGATCAGCCCCTGGCCCTCGGCGCCCACCATGTTCTCGTGTGGCACCCGGACTCCTTCGAAGTTGACGGTGGTGGTATGTGACGCGTGCAGGCCGAGTTTCTCCTCAGGTTTCCCGAAGCTCAGCCCTGGTGCTCCGTTTTCTACGATGAAACAGCTCACACCCTTGGCGCCGCTTTCCCCGGTACGGGCCATGACCAGATAGGTGTCGGCCTGCCCCCCGGACGTGATCCAGGATTTGCTGCCATTGAGCACCCAGCCGTCTCCATCACGCTCCGCCCGCAGGCGCAGGCTGGCTGCATCGCTGCCGGCATTGCTCTCGGTCAGGCAGAAGGCGCCGATATGCTGCCCGCTGGCCAGCGGCTTCAGGTATTTCTCGCGCTGGGCATCGGTGCCGTAGCGCAGGATCATCTGCTCCGGCAGACCGTTCTGCACACTGACAATCACCGCCACGCTGGCATCGGCCGCAGCGACCTCCTCCAGGCACAGGGCATAGGTGACCGAGTCCAGGCCTGCGCCACCCCACCCTTCAGATACGGTAGCCCCCATCAGCCCGAGTTCCGCCAGACCACGCAGCTGCTCGCGAGGGTACTCACCACTGCGGTCAAATTCGGCGGCCCTGGGGGCCAGTTCAGCGCGGCAGAAATCGCGCACCATTTGCAGAATCAGGCGCTGGTCGCCGGTGAGGGCAAAGCTCATGCCGGTATCGGGGCTGGTCATGCCCTCAGCCTACCAAACGATCGTTAGGTTCCTGTGGCCACGGCGGCCAGCAGGGCTTCCTCAATTCCCCGTCCACGCCAGCCAGTCTCGATTGATTGCATGTCTCCGTCAGCCCACCGCAGGTGCGCCCCGATGACCGCACCGCCCGCTACGGCCAGCGCCGCTTCAGACAGGTGATCCAGCGGAGCTTGCGGACACAGGCGTGCAGCGGCCCGACGCAGTGCAGGCGCAAGAGGCAGGGGCGGACGGGTCACGCGGACGCGGGCGGGCAGGCTCACACCCAGTAGTGTAGTCGGCATCTGGGAGCCGGTCAGGTCGCCTTCACCGGACCTCACGTCCAGACGCCTAGAATGCGCCGGATGATTCTGCCGGCCCCTGTTCTCCTCAAAGTGAGATGCTCATGCGTGCGCTGCTCTGGGTTCTGACTGCTCTGCTGTTTGTGACCGGACTCGTGCTGGCGGTCCTGACTATGGGGACGTTCGCTTCACTGGTCCCCAACGGCGGCACTTCTCTCTGGCTACGCTCGCTGGGCGGCATTGAGAGCCTTCTCAGCGCCCGCCTGCATCTGGATTCTCTGCCAGGCTTTACCCGCGCCACTTTGATGACCATTCTCACCGGGCTGGTTTTTGCGCTCAGCGCCTTCGTCAAACCGCGTTCGTAAGCGGCCCCTCGCACTTCTGAACGACTTCAGGAAGCTTTCATGGTGCGTGCTACGATTGATGCGTTTTGACCGGAGGAATGCGTGGGAAGGTTTTCTGAAGATATCGGCATTGACCTGGGAACGGCGACGTTCCTGATTTACAGCAAGACGCGCGGCCTGGTGCTTCAGGAACCGAGTGTGATTGCCATGGCCCGCGACAGCAAGCAGGTCAAGGCCGTAGGTGAGGAGGCCTACCGCATGATTGGACGCACGCCAGGCGGGATTGTCGCCGTGCGGCCCATCAAGGACGGCGTGATTGCCGACGAGGGCCTCACCGAAAAGATGATCACCATGTTCCTGCAGAAGGTGCAGGGCAACGCCGGTCGCCTCTTCGGCTTCAAGCCTCAGCTGATGGTCGGCGTCCCCAGCAACGTCAGCGACGTGGAAAAACGCGCCGTCCTGCGCGCCGCCCTGAACAGCAACGCCAAGCGCGCCTTCCTGATCGAGGAACCTCTGGCCGCTGCTATTGGCGCCGGGCTCAAGATCGCCGAACCGATCGGTTCTATGGTCGTGGACATCGGCGGGGGCAGCACCGATGTCGCCGTCATATCGCTGGGCGGCATCGTGGTCAGCGAGTCCATGCGCGTGGCCGGCAACGAGTTCGACGAGAGCATCATCCGTTACGTGCGCCGCAAGCACAACGTGCTGATCGGTGAGCGTACCGCCGAGGAAATCAAGGTCAAGGTTGGCGCGGCCATGCTGCTCGACGACTCCGAGAATCTGACGGCCGAGGTCCGTGGTCGCGACCTGGTCAACGGTCTTCCCAAGACCATCAGTCTGGACAGCACCGACGTGGTCGAGGCGCTTTCCGAACCGGTCACCAAGATCGTCGAGGGCGTCAAGCGCGTACTTGAGATCACGCCGCCCGAACTGGTCAGTGACATCATCGACCGCGGCATCGTGATGACCGGCGGCGGCAGCCTGCTGCGCAACTTCGACGAGCTGCTGCGCCAGACCACCGGCATTCCGGTCGCCGTGGCCGAAAACGCGGTGGAAGCCGTCGCAGTCGGCACCGGCATGGCGCTGGAAATGATTCCGGTGCTGGGCGACAGCCTGGTGTCCAGCGACAACTACCTGCGCCGCTGATCCGCGTCCCACGCGCCGCGTCAGGCCGGGGCCGCTACAGGCTCCGGCCCTTTTCTTTGCCTTTTCAGGAGGACCCCAATGGACCCGATCATGATTCAGGACGTGCTTAAAACCCTGCCTCACCGCTTTCCCTTTATGCTGGTAGACCGCGTGCTGAGCGTCGAGAACGGTGAAGTACACGCCATCAAGAACGTCACCTTCAACGAACCCTTTTTCCCGGGTCACTTTCCGCAGGAGCCGGTGATGCCCGGCGTGCTGATGATCGAGGCCCTGGCCCAGGCGAGCTTTTTCTGCATGCACGAGAGCCTGGAACCCGGCACGGTCGGGTACCTTGCCGGGATCGAGAGCGCCCGGTTCAAGCGCAAGGTGGTTCCGGGTGACCAGCTTCACCTGCACGCCAAACTGGAGTTCGCGCGCCGTGGCCTGGGCAAGACCACCTGCCGCGCCGAGGTGAACGGTGAGCTGGCCGTAGAAGCTACGATCCTGTTTGCCCTGTCCAAAGGGTGAGACGACTGCCTCGACTGGGCGCTAGGGTAAAGGGAATGCTGTTCTCCACTCTTTTCCCAGCGCCTTCCTCGTGTGTGTGCCTGTGTGGGGCTCTCCAGTGACCCGCCTGACCCGCTACGTGACTGCCGAGCTGATTCCGCCGCTGCTGGCGGGCATCATGTTGTTTACGGCCGTGCTGAGCTTCGGTTATTTTTTCATTTCCAGCCAGTGGCTGGCCGGCGTCCCACTGGGGCTGGTCGGCCGGTGGATCGCCTATCAGGTGCCGGACACGCTGGTCAAGGTCTTTCCCATGGCCATCGTGCTGATGACCGTGGTGGCCTTCGGTCGCATGAGCACCGAACGTGAGCTGGTGGCCGTGCAGTCCGGGGGCATCGGGCTGGGGCGGGTGGCCCGGCCCGTGGGGCTGGTGGCCGGGATAGTGACGGCGTTGGCGCTGTGGCTGAGCCTGTGGATCGCGCCCAAGGCCAATGTGGAAACGCGGGGCCTGTACTGGGACGCGCTGACGGGCGCCGGCCTCTCGCAACTGGTCGGGAAGACCGTGGACCTGGGCGGCGGACTGACACTGGCCCTGGGAGCGTACGACGCCAAGAGCCGGGAGTTGCACCGTGTCCGCGTGGAAAAATGGAGTGCAGATGCTCCGCGGCAGGCCACGCTGATCTTTGCCGACAAGGGAACCTTCGAGAACAACGAACTGGCCCTGAGTGGTTATCAGGTCTATACCGTGGATTATGAGGCGGCTGCCCAGTTGACCCGGGTTCCAGAAAACAACCCGCTGGCGTTTCGTGAAGCGGTACAAAATGTCTTCCCCAGCGTGGTGATTCCGGAAAAAACCACCGACACCCTGAAGGTCGATACCGGCCTGAGCCGCAAGCAGACCCTCGCCCAGTACGCCGACGCCATCGGTGCCGACAGCGAAGGCTGGCCCGAACTGATCACCGCCCTGACCGCACCCGGCGTGAAAGCCAGCGAGCGGCAGGCGGCGCGGGTCAACCTCAACCGCAAGCTGGCACTGCCGTTCGCCAACCTCGTGCTGGCCCTTTCCGCCCTGCCCTTTGCGCTGCGCTTCGGTCGCACCCTGGGGGTCAGTCTGGGCATCGCGCTGCTGATCGCGGTGGCGTACTATCTGCTGTTCTTCGTGGGGCTGACCGTGGCGTCGGCCATGCCGGCCCTTCCGGAGGTAGGGGTGTGGCTGGCCAACATCGTATTTGCCCTGGCGGGACTCTGGATGCTGAGGCGGGCGTGACCCGGCCGGAAAAACCTGACCTGCCCGGGCCCCTGCGGACGCTGTTCGTCACGGCGTCCATCGGCTCGGGGCATCATCAGGCGCAGCTGGCCGTACAGCAGGCGCTGCAGGAGCGCGGCGTGCCCCTTGAAACCCGGCAGGGTGACGCGGTCGCCTACCTGGGGCCGACCGAGCGGATATGGACCGTGGATCTGTACGCCTTCGAACTGCGCTACGCACCGTGGCTGTACGCGTGGTTCTACCACGGGACGGACCACGACCGGCCCTTCAGCCTGATCGTCAGCTTCTGCCGATGGGTCGGCCTGCGCGGCATGCAGCGCGACCTGGAGCAGACCAGACCAGAACTGGTGGTCAGCAGTTACTGGTCCTCGGTTCCGCTGGCAGACACCGTTCGGCGCAGGACCGGACAGTCGTTCGTCAACGCCCTGGTCGTCACGGATTACCGTGCCCACCGCCACTGGATCAGACCAGAGGCGGAACTGACCATGGTGGCCTCCGACGAAACCGCCCGGCAGATGGTGGCCCGTGGCGCGGACCCGGCGAAGGTGGTGGTTACGGGCATTCCCATCCATGCGCGCTTCCGCGGATTGATCGGGGCGGACAAAGCCGCACTGCGAGCGAAACACGGGCTGCGGTCCGACGTGCCCCTGCTGCTGGTCTCGGGCGGCGGAAATGGCGACTACCGCGCCCTGGGTCCATTGCTGGCGGAGTTGAGCAACCTCGGGCGGCGGGTGCAGGTGCTGCTGCTGGCCGGGGCCCGGGGGCGGGGGGTGAAACAGTCTGGAGGCGCGACCATCCACCATCTGGGACACACCACCGATTTTCCCGAACTGCTGGCGGCGTCCGATCTGGTGGTGGGTAAGGCCGGTGGCCTGACGGTGGCCGAGGCGACGGCATTAGGCGTGCCCATGGTGGTGTTCGGGCCGATTCCGGGTCAGGAGGAGCACAACGCCGACTTTCTGGAGCGGCACGACGCCGGCGTGTGGGTCCGCGAGCGCCGCGACCTGCGCGGCACCGTGCTGCGCGCCCTGGACGCAGAGGAACATGAACGCATGAGCCGGTGCGCCCGCGCCGTGGGCCGACCCGACGCGGCCGACCGGGTGGCGGCCGCGCTGCTGCGGCATCTGGGACGCGCGTGAAACGGCGGGTGTCATTTCTGATGAGCGGTGTCCTGCTTCTCTATGTGGGGCTGCCGTATCTGCTGGTGCAGCTGGCCGGCGCTGGTCTGATCCGCGAAGGCCGCCGGGAGCGGCGTGAACTCGCCCTGACATTCGATGATGGCCCCGATCCGCTGACGACTCCAGCTGTCCTCGACGCCCTGCATGACGCCCAGGCTCAGGCTACTTTTTTTGTCATGGCAGACCGGGCCGAGGCCTACCCGGAGCTGACCCGCCGCATGCTCGATGAGGGGCACGAGGTGGCCGCGCACGCGGCCCGTCACGTACATGCCTGGCTGCGTGCGCCCTGGGACGCGTTCCTGGACCCTGGTCGAGCGGCCCGGCGTATCGCGGCAATTACTGGTCAGCCGGTGAGGTTTCACCGACCCCCACATGGGGCTTACACGCTGGCAACGGTGCTTGGTCAGCGCGCCGCGGGACTGACTGGCGCCCACTGGAGCGTGGAAGCGCGGGACTGGGACCCCGCCCGGACGCCAGCCGGGGTGACCGACCGGGTGCTGGCGCAGGTCACGCCGGGCGCCGTGGTGGTACTGCACGACGCCGGACCAGGAGTGCAGACCACGGTTATGGCCCTTCCCGTGCTGCTCAAGCAATTGCGGGCCCGAGGTTACCGCTGCGTGCCTCTCCGCGAGCTAGACGGCGCGGTTCCTCTCGATGCCGTGGGCCTCAGACGACGGCTGTTTATCACGCTTGACGCGGCGTTCGACCGGTTGCACCGGGTCCAGCCCACCGAAGGGCGCGCGGACAACCTGTTTCGCACAGGTCGTGTGGGCTTTCCGTTGCAGGGTATCCGGCATGCGGACGGTACCCTGATTGAACAGGGCACACCAGCAGCTGAATTTCACGTCAACAACCCCCTCCTGGTGGACCTCGGCTTACGCCGCAGTGTCCGTCTGGCGCGCGAGGATTTCCGGGCAGTGGCCCGGGACCTGCAGACACGCCCTGACCTGCAAGGCACCGAGGTGGTGTTCTGCCTGTCGGCCCTCTCGAGCCTGCTCGCGGCACTGGGTTTCGAGACCGTGGAACTGCCACCTGCCGATACCCGGCGGCTCCAGCGGTGGGCCAACATGCTGCGCCGTGGTTACGGCAGCGTGCCGGGTGCGCCCCAGCCCAAGCTGAGTATCCTGAGCCGGAAGGCCTTCCTGGCCCGGTACGGTGACTGAGCCAGCCATACTGACGCACGTGAATTACGACCAGTTCGCCGACTTGTACGACCACCAGTACGACCTTTACCGGGACGACCTGCACTTCTATGCCGGCGTGGCACAGCGGGCGGGAGGAAAGGTCCTGGAAGTCGGGGCCGGCACCGGACGGGTGACCACGTTCCTGGCCCGAAAAGGGGTGGATGTCGTTGGCCTGGAGCCCAGTGCCCGCATGATCGAGCGCGCCCGGAACCGGGCTGCGCATGACGGGCTCCAGTCACAGTTTGTGCAGGGCGACGTGCGCACTTTCCGGCTGGACGAGCAGTTTTCCCTGCTGATTGCCCCGTTTAATGCCCTGATGCACCTGTACACGCCCAATGAGCAGCTGCAGGCCCTGGAAAACCTGCGGGCCCACGCTGCACCCGGCACCCCCTTCGTGTTTGACCTGTACGTGCCACGCTTCGGGAAGATGAATACCCTGCGCCATGAAGGCGAAACGTTTCACGCCCCGGACGGGTCGCGCCGTGACGTCTTTCTGGTCCAGCGGCACGACAAGGCCCGGCAGCACATCACCACCGAGTACCACGTGGACACCACCCAGCCGGATGGCTGCCTGACCCGGCAGCACTACACCCTGACCCAGCGGTACTACACGCGCTACGAGGTCGAATGGCTGCTGCGCTTCGCGGGATTCGAGTCGCCCAAGGTCACCGGCAGCTTTCAGGGGGGGCCCCTGGACACCCACAGCGAGGTGATGGTGTTTCAGAGCCGGGTCATGTAGCAGCGAGGTGGTCCTGGGCAGGATCACCTCGCTGTCACTGGGGTAGCGCCAACCTTACTTCTTGAGCACCTGAGCCAGGTCCGCCGGGGTAATAGGCCGTTCCTGGGCCCCGAAACTGGTCACCGAAAGGGCGCCGGCCGCGTTAGCTGCGCGCGCCGCTTCGGCCAGCGACGCTCCGGTCATCACGGCGTGGGCAAAGGCCCCGGTGAAGGTGTCGCCGGCTCCGGTGGAATCGACCAGATTTTCCTCCAACGCAACGGCGTCCACCAGTTCCGTTTCGGTAGGGGTCCAGACGATCGAACCCATCTTGCCGACCTTGACAATCACCCGCTGGGCACCCTGGCTGCCGAGCTGGGCCAGGGCCGCGCTGATGCTGTTGGTTCCGGTCAGGGCCAGCAGTTCGTGCTGGTTGAGCATCAGGTAGTCGGCCTGGATCACGCTGCCGAGCAGGCTCGTCCCGGCCCGGTTGACCGCGCCGGCTCCCAGATCGATAAAGACCGGAACCGGGCTCTTGGCGCCCCGGGCCAGGTCAATGGCCTTGCTGGCGTACTCACGCTGGGGACCTTCGGTCAGGCTGTAGGCACTGACGATCAGGGCGTCGGCGCCTTCGACATCCTTTTTCTTGAGCTTGGCCGGATCAAGCAGGCGGTTGGCCGCGCCGTCACTGATCATGGCGCGCTGACCAGTTGCGGTCTGCATGACCGTAATGGTGCTGGTCAGCACTTCCGGGTCGCGCTGAATGGCGCTTTCACTGACGCCGGTCTGGCGAACGTGACTCAGGGCGTACTCGGCAAACGGATCGGCACCCACACGGGCGGCCAGGGTCACGGTGTGCCCAAGTCGCGCCAGGGTCACGCTGATGGTTCCGCCGGCGCCACCCGGCTCCATGCTGGCGCGTAGGGGAGCGACTTCCTCGCCGGGGGCGGGAAGGCGGTCTAGGTGGTACAGGTGGTCGACGGTGACATCACCGATAACGTAGAACTTCACATGGTCCTCCGGGCCGGCGGCGCGGCCCACACATTCAGGGTTAGGCAGGCGGATCGGGATTCTTGGCTGTTACCGTACCACGCCCAGGTGCCGTGCCACGCCTTCAAGTCCGCTCAGCGGCACGTCCTCGGCACGCACATCCGGACGCAGGCCGACCGTGCCCAGGGCCGCGTCAATGGCGGCTCCCTCATGTCCGATCATGCGCAGGTTATTGCGCAGGGTCTTGCGGCGGTGGTGCAGGGCACCTTCCACGAACTTCAGGAGGGCAGCTTCAGGGGCCGGCCGGCTGCGGTCAAAGTCCAGCCGGATCACGCTGCTGGTCACGTCCGGCGCCGGCAAAAACGCGCCTTTGGGAACGTCCCTGACATGCCGGACGCTGCCGTGCAGGGCCGCCAGCGCACTCAGAAAGCCGTACGCATCTTCGCCGGGCCGGGCAGCAAGGCGCTGGCCCACCTCTTTTTGCACCAGCACCGTCGCAGACACGATCCCGGGCGCATGCATGAAGCGCGAGAGCAGCACCCCCGTGATGTAGTACGGGAGATTGGCGATCACGCGGGTGCCCTCGGGCAGGCTGGCATAGTCGAAGTCCAGTGCGTCGCCCCAGACCAGCTCCACATCCAGCCCCGCAAGCGTTTCGGCCAGAGCCGGGCGCAGCCGCTCATCCTTTTCCAGGGCCGTGACATGGGCGCCGCGCGAGGCAATTTCACGGGTCAGCACGCCCAGCCCCGGGCCAACCTCGAGAATATGAGCGCCTGGCTGTGCCCCGCCAGCCTCAGCGATGGCCCGCAGAATGTTCCCATCGATCAGAAAATTCTGCCCCAGGCTTTTGGTGGGTTTCAGCCCATGCCTGTTCAGCAGTTCACGGACCCGCGCAGGCGAGTACAGCGGCGCCTCTTTTGTTTCGGCAGCAGGGTCGGTGGTAGATGAAGCAGGATCAGGCAGGGTCACGGGGTCTCCAGCAGAAGTCAGGGGAAAGGTGTGCCTGGGTAGTCGTGGCATGCACAACGAACCAGAGACACGGCTCACAATGGGCAGGCGGTACGGCGGCCAGTTGGGCGCGTCAGTATACTCTCCGCCATGAGTGACCCCGTCCGTTCCGGGCAGAGCGGGCCCCTTCCCGCTGCCCAGAACTCACCTGAACTGTTGGAATCAGCACCGCCTGCTCCACCCCTGACCCTGGGGGCACTGGTACGGGCCGGTGAATGGGGGCGTGCTGCGCAGGTCGCCCGAGCCCAGCAGATGGACGTGGACGTCCAGGAAGCGCTTGAACTGCTGACCGGGTTTCAGGAACAGATTCGTGCCCGCCGCTATTCCAAGGCCCGAGGCACCCTGGACGGCTACCGCGAGGCCCTGGGCAGAGCTCCCGTTCAGGCCCCGGAGCGCGAGGTGGTCCGTCTCGCCGCGCCGCCAGAGCTTCTGGAAACCGCACTCGCGGGGCTCGACGGCCTGCAGAAGGAGACCGACCCGGCCGCACTGGCCACGGGCCTGGCACCCGCGCTGTCCCATCCGCTGACACGTGCTGAGGCGCTGAATATGCAGGGCATCCTGAGTGCCCTGCTGGGAGACGCCGATCAGGGCCGCATGCGGCTGGAAGAGGCCCTGCAGGCCGATCCCAGGCACTACCGGGCGCTGACCAACCTGGGAAATCTGGACCTGGAAGCTGGCGATCTGGTCAGCGCCGAAAAGCGCTACCGCGAGGTCATAGACCTGAACCCCGACTATGACGGCGGGCACCATAACCTCGGGGTGGCGCTGCGCCGCCAGGGCAAGGTCAGCGAGTCGGTGGCAGCCATCCGGCGGGGACAACGCCTGAGCGTCAGGCGTTCTCAGGAAGACACGCGGGCGGACATGAAAGAGCAGTTTACCCGCAGTCCGGTACTCAGGAACATGCGCTGGGTGTTCCTGGTGGTCCTGGTTCTGGCTGTGGTGCTTCTGATGCGCTCGGCCGGCGGCTGACCGGAGAAGCGGCACAGAATGCCTGCATATGTACTCACGGCCGCGCAGGCCGCCGCAGTGGACCGGCGTCTGGAGAGCGCCGGGCTGCTGGACCTGGCTATGGAAGAAGCCGGGGCAGCTGTAGCCGGTGAGGTTCAGCAGCAGGTTCCTGCCGGTCGCGTGCTGCTGCTGGCCGGCACTGGTGCCAATGGTGGCGACGCGCTGGTGGCCGCCAGACACCTGTATGTACAGGGCCGTGAGGTCGAGGTTCTGGCCTTGCCGGCCCGTCACCGGCTGACACAGCTCAACCGGCGCCGCCTGCAGGCCGTGGGTGTGCAGTGCCGCCCGCTCCGCCCAGCGGCGCTGCACCGGTCCGCCCAAGACGCCGCTGTGCTGGTCGATGGCCTCCTCGGCACCGGATTTGCTCCGCCTCTGCGCGCTCCGCTCGACGAGCTGATCCACATCATCAATGCGGCGCACTGCCCGGTCCTGAGTATCGATATCCCCAGTGGCCTGGATGCCCACAGCGCCCAGGCTGCCGGGCTGTCGGTCCACGCACATCGCACCGTGACCCTGATGGGGTGGAAGCCAGCGCTGATGTTCGGAGAAGCGGCGGCGCGCGCCGGAGCCGTGACCCTCGTGGCCCTGACGGTTCCAGCGCCCTGGGTGCAGGAGCAGGCCCTGGCGGTGCGCCCCAGTGACCGTGAGGTGGGAGCCATGCTGCCGGTGCGCCGCAACGACGCGCACAAAGGAACGGCTGGGCACGTCTGGGTCCTGGGCGGTCATCCGGGAACCGTGGGGGCGGCGTCACTGGCTGGTGCCGGCGCCCTGCGGGCTGGGGCTGGACTGGTCACTGTGCATTCGACCGCCGATGTCCCGCTGGTGATGCCGGAACTGATGATGCACCGACATGAGGCGTGGGACGCGGCGTTCAGGAGCTTCGGCACCCGCCGCCCCGACGCCGTGGCGGTGGGCATGGGTCTGGGTCCGGACGCTGCCAGGGTCGCGCGCGAGGTGCTGGCCTGGAATATTCCCACCGTTCTGGACGCCGACGCCCTGCAACCGGAACTGACTGGCCTGGGGCACGACTTATGCGTGTGGACCCCCCATCCCGGTGAAGCCGCCCGCCTGCTGGACACGTCGACCCCAGAGCTCACCCGCCATCCGCTGGATGCCGCCCGGACCCTGCAGGAGCGGCTCGGCGGAGTGGTCGTGCTCAAGGGCGGGCCCAGCGTGATTGCACATTCAGGCGGCCTGAGTGTCGCCTGCGGGGGGCATCCGGGTATGGCCAGCGCGGGAATGGGAGACACCCTGTCCGGCATCCTGGCATCGTTGCTGGGTCAGGGTCTGGTTCCGGTGCAGGCGGCTGTGGCGGGGGTCCGGTTGCATGCACGGGCTGGCGAGCGAGCCGGTCAGCTTCACGGCTACGGTCTGAGCGCCACGGATGTAGCGTCGCAACTGGGGGGAGCGTGGGCCGATCTGACCCACCCACAGAGTACCCCCGACAGCGACCGGCTTTCCGGGGTCCCTGCCGGGTGCTAGGCTAGGCGGCAATGCAGGGTTTGCTGACTGATCTTCCGCTCCTGGGCGTGCTGGAACTGGTGCATGCCACCCGTCAGACCGGCGTCCTGGACGTGCAGACGAATGTGCCGTTTACGGTGGCCTTCCAGCAGGGCGAGATCGTCGCTGGAGGCATCATCGACTGGATGGGTCGTGAGGCCCTTCAGGCGGCGCCTCTGCTGCCCGAGTCCGGGTCCTTTCAGTTCGTGCCTCGCGAGGTCACGGGCACGCCCATGGGCCCCTATGAGCACTTCACCACCGACTGGGCGCGTGCCAGTGACGAGTGGGAAACGCTGTGTGCCGTGATCGGCAGCCCGAGCCGCTACTTCCGAGGTGAAATGGGCCTGTTCGACCGGGAAGATGGGCTGAGCATCCGCGCCGCGTCGCGCGAGTCCGAAGTTCCTCTCTTCGAGGTGGCCCAGCTCGTCACCGACGCCGTGCGTGAGGGCCGCATGGAGCCGGTTGACCGCTTCGCCTGGTACGGTCTGCGCATGATGCCCGCAGGACAGCGCGCCAACCTGCATCCCGTAGCCCGGGAGCTGGACGGCGAACGCAACCTCGGGGATCTGGTCGAAGCCGGCCTGGACGTGCATGCAGTGCGTGAATACCTGCTCGGGGAACTGCGCCTCGGGCTGCGTTTTCCCGGCAGTGGCTGGGTTCTGCGCGATCTGGTCTGGGAACAGGATCACGCCCACGACCTGTAAACCACCAGACGATGAGCTGTAACCGGTAGACGCGTGCCTACGCTCTGAACACCCGCTGCCTGCCGGCGCAGCTGGTCTAGAATGCCCGGCATGTTGTTTCTGTCCGCGCTTCTCCTGCTGGTGGCTTTTCTTGTGGGGAGCGTTCCCGTAGGTCACGCGCTGCTGACCCGCGCGGGCATCAACGTCCGGCTCAACAACGCCCACAACCTGGGTGTCGAGAACGTACTGAGGCGCGTTGGTCCAGGACTCGCTTTCGCTTCGGCATCACTGGATTTTTTCAAGGGTTTCACTGCCGTACTGATGGCGTCCAGCCTTCAGCGACCGGACCTGACGGTCCTGGCAGCGTTGGCGGCCTATCTGGGTCATCTCAACCCGCCACGGGCTCTGTTCGGCAACACCGCACCCCGCGGTCGGGGCAACCTGGTGCTGCTGGGGACCCTGGCGGCCCTGCCCGTCACGGACGCTGTGCCTTTCTGGGTGGCCCTGCTGCCCGTGCTGGTCTATGCGGGCCTGACCGGCTACTGGGGTTTTGTCAGCACCGCGACGCTGGGTGGGCTGCTGGCCTTTACTTTGGCCATGCTGGTGGTGCCGGTGGGAGTCCCCGCCCGGCTGGCGGCGCTGGGGCTGCTGGTGACGGCCACCTGGCGCTTCAAGGAAAACCTGGGCCGCATCCTGGACGGCACGGAGCCGCGCTTCGGCGACGAGGTGCCGCTGGCCGGCAAACGCAGCGACGAGGTCGTGGCGGCGTTCATGATTCACCCCATGACCCTGGAAAACTTCTGGTCTGCCCAGCGCTTTGCGTGGTTGCGGCCCCTGGTGGAACGTGGCGTGGTCAGTGAGGTCAGTGTCCGGCAGATGGCCGAGAGGCTGCGTCCCATGAAGGTGGGGGAACTGCGCGGCATCCGCACGGCTGATGGCAAGGCCATCCGCTGTTACCTACTGTCGAGCCCGCTGCTCCCCGACGTGTTCCGCGACCAGCCGGAACTGGCGACCCAGCGCGCCATCGAGGGGGCGCGTCTGGCTCATGAACTGGGCGCCGAGGTCTTTGGCCTGGGTGCTTTCTGGTCAGTGGTAGGCAACAAGGGGGTAGACGTACAGGCAGCGGTGCCAGAAATCACCGTCACCAACGGCGGCGCCTACACCTCGGGAACCATCAAGGCCGCTATTCCAGGCATCCTGCTACATTTCCAGGAGACCGGGCGGGACCTCAAGGCTGCCACCGCTGGGATCGTCGGCGCAAACGGGGTCGTTGCCTTCGGGATCGCGCGGACCATCGCGCCCCAGGTCGGTCGCCTGATCATGATCGGACGCGACATGGAGCGCCTAGAACGCAGTGCCGCCACCCTGCGCCGGGCCAACAAAGACACCGAGATCGTCACGACCACCAGCTACGACACCCTCAAGGAAGCGGACCTGATCTTCAGCGCGACCAGCGACCCCAACCCGGTGATTTTTCCGCAGCACGTCAAACCCGGCGCCTGGATTTTCGATGAGGGCCGCCCGGCCGACGTGGATGAGAGCGTCGAAAAGGTCCCTGGTGTGCGCATCATTCCCGGTGGTGTGGTCCGCCCGCCTGGTGGCATGACCAGCAACATCGACCTCCAGTTTGGGGAAGGCGCGGTGCCGGCCTGTCTGGCAGAGACCCTGATCATCGCGGCCACCGGTGAGCACGACCGCAAGAGCCTGGGCCCGCAGACCCTCAGTGAGAACATCAATTTTTTCGTGGATCAGGCCGATAAACTGGGCTTTACCGTCGTGGATTGATCCGCTGAAGGACGCTCACGTCGCTCCAGTCGATATGTGCAGCCAGGGCTTTGTCCAAGGTACAGCCGGGCAAGGGCTCTTCACTACCCATGAAAAGGTAATTCCAACATGGCAGGGCAAAGACCATGCAAGCCCCGCTCCTCTCGCTTTTTAACGGGGGGCTCTCCCCTACACTGTCTGGCATGATCGAGCGCATTCATCTGGCCAAACCTCGCGGCTTTTGCGCGGGCGTGGTCATGGCCATTCAGGCGGTGGAAAAGGCGGCGCGCACCGAGGACAAACCAGTTACGGTGTACCACTCCATCGTCCACAACCACACGGTGGTCGAGCGGCTGCGCGCAGGGGGCGGGGTCCACTTTGTCGAGGACCTCGACACCATAAATGCGCTGCCCGACAGTGGCGAAACGGTCATCTTCAGTGCCCACGGCATCAGTCCGGTGGTCCGTGAACGCGCCCGGCAGCTGGGCCTGGCCACCATCGACGCGACCTGCCCGCTGGTCACCAAGGTTCATACCGAGGCCAAGAAATACGCCCGCGAGGGATATACCATCCTGCTGATTGGCGACAGCGCCCGGCATCAGGAGGTAATCGGGACGCGCGGAGAAGCGCCCAACCACACCATTCTGGTGGGGGTTCTCGGGCAGGCGCACAAGGAAGGTTCGGGGCTCAACGACCCGCACACGGTAGAGGTTCCTGACCCGTCACGCGTGGTTGTGCTCACCCAGACGACCCTCAGCGTGGACGACACACGCCGTACAGTTGACGTGCTGAAGGCCCGCTTTCCGGCGCTGGTGGTTCCTCCCAGCGAGGACCTGTGTTACGCCACCAAGAACCGTCAGGACGCAGTCAAAGCAATCGCGCCAATGGTAGACACCTTCCTGGTACTGACCAGCACGCACAGCAGCAATGGAATGCGGCTGCTGGAGCTGGCGCGCGACCTGTGCGGCCGGGCCGAGCGCCTTGAGACTGTAGCGGATCTGGGCGGGCTGGACCTGAGCGGCGTCTGCTCCGTGGGTATCACCAGCGCGGCCAGCACGCCGGACGATCTGGTGCAGGCCGTGGTCGAGCATTTCCGCGTGCTCAATCCAAATTTGCAGGTGATCGAGGAAGGCGAGTGGGAGAACATCGAATTCCGTGAGCCTCGAAAGATCCTGCCGACCGATCAGCTGCCGCGCACGATGCAGTGACGGACACGGTCTGGAGCACCGGGTTCCTGGATATGGCGGCGCGCCTGTTCGTGGCGTGGCAGGTCGTCTGGGGCCTGGTTGCCTTCGTTGCCATGGGACATGACAAGCGTCTGGCTGCACAGCCGGGCCAGCGTATTCCCGAGAGAAACCTGCACCGGCTGGAAACCTGGGGAGGCTGGGCGGGTTCGCTTGCCGCCCAGCAGATATTTCGCCACAAAACCAGGAAGGCCACGTATCAGCGGACCTTCCGGCGTATCGCGTTGGCATGGATCATGGCCGGGGTCCTGCTTGGAGGGCTCCACTTTGCGATGCAGTTTTACATTTGATAACTAATTGACTTTATTTTTTATCATACGCTAAGATCTCGCCATGATCATCGTGAAAGTCGGCGGAAGCGCCGGAATCGACTACGACGCTGTCTGCGCCGACCTTGCCACCCGCTGGAAGGCCGGTGAGCGCCTCGTGCTGGTACACGGTGGAAGTGGCGAAACCAACCGCATCGCCGAAGCTCTGGGCCATCCCCCGCGCTTTGTGACCAGTCCCAGCGGCTACACTTCCCGGTTTACCGACCGCGAGACACTGGAAATCTTCGAGATGGTGTACTGCGGCAAAATGAACAAGGGCATCGTCGAGCGGTTACAGCGGCTGGGCATCAACGCGGTCGGACTCTCGGGTCTCGACGGGCGGATCTTCGAGGGCCGTCACAAGGACAGCGTGAGGGCCGTTGAAAACGGCAAGGTCAAGGTGCTGCGCGGTGACCATACCGGCACCGTCGAGAAGGTGAACACCGGCCTGATCGAACTTCTCCTGGGTGCGGGCTACCTGCCGGTGCTAACCCCACCTGCGGCCAGCTATGAGGGTGTGGCCATAAACGTGGACGGGGACCGCGCCGCGGCTGCCCTTGCCGTGGCCCTGAAGGCAGACGCGCTGCTGTTGCTCTCGAATGTGCCAGGACTCCTGCGTGCCTATCCGGACGAAAGCAGCCTGATCCGTGAGATTCCGGCTGGCAATGTAGAGGACTACCTGGAATTCGCGCAGGACCGCATGAAGAAAAAGGTTCTGGGGGCTGCCGAGGCAGTCCAGGGAGGTGTGAGGCGGGTCATCTTCGGGGACGCCCGGGCCGGGCAGCCGGTGACGGCCGCGCTTGAGGGTGCCGGAACAGTGGTGTCCTAACCTGACGGGTAAGGAGGCGTGCTGTCCTCACCCGTGCTGGTTGATCGCATCCGGCCCGCCTTCCCTGCTATGCTCCGCGCCGGATGCTGGCGCCCTCTGAACTACTGTCGTTTCTGATGACCCGCGGGGGGCGTGAATACCGCGTGACAGCGCTGCTGTTCTCCGGCCGTGGCCGCAAGGCTACCGTACGTGCACTGGGCGAATACCACCTGACCTCACGGGGCGATCAGGTGCAGGCCACCGGCCCGACTGGCCAGACCCGGGCCCTGTCACACATGGAATTCCTTCAGGTGTTCGGAAGTTACACGCTGAGTTCGCCTGAGCCGACCGGGCGTATGACCGATCTGGGCCCCTTGTTCGCAGAAGGGGTGGGGACTTCCAACCAGCAGTAGAAACGGGGATACACCGATTCCAGGCCGATACGGCACAGGAAGCCGGATTAAGGTCCCCACAGCGCGGGAACACCTTAAGAGAAGCCCCGGGCACCTCCCCGGGGCATTCTTCATCTCAAGCGGTTTTACTCCTGTGCACCCTGCTGCGGGAAATCGAAGGCCTGAAGCTGAACTGTTACCTCACGGGTCCGGCTTCCGCGCCGCACCGTCAGGGTCAGGCTGTCCCCGATCTGCTTGCCGATCACCGCGCGCCGCAAGTCGTCGCCCTCACTGATTGCCTGACCATCGACAGCCGTAATGATGTCGCCGTCCGTGGCAATCCGCTCGCTCCTGTCGCTTTCTCCCGAGACCGTGCCTGCTTCGCTGCCAGCCTTCAGTCCAGCGCGCGCTGCAGGACTGTTCGGGTATACCTGCTGAAGCAGCGCCCCGCTGGGAGGAAGTTGATACTTCTTGCGCTCCTCGTCGGTCAGGGCACTCAGGTCCGTGAACTGAATTCCCAGGGTGGGCGTGCGGATCACGCCTCCTTTTCCGGCCTGCAACTGGGGCAGCAACTTTTTCACCGTGTTGATGGGGATAGCGAACCCGACGCCAGCGCTCTGGCCAATGCCGCCCGTCAGAATCTGGGTATTGACGCCGATAACTTCCCCAGCGCTGTTCAGAAGCGGCCCCCCACTGTTGCCCGGATTGATCGCCGCGTCGGTCTGAATCACCTGCTGGTTGACCTGCTTGGTTCCGACTGGCACGGTGCGCTCCAGGCTGCTGATGATGCCCTCGGAGACACTGAAGTCCAGTCCGAACGGCGCGCCCATGGCAATGGCCTTGAGGCCGACATCGAGCTTTGAGCTGTCCCCCAGCGGCAGGGCCTGAATGTCTTCCTTGGGGACCCCTTCGGCCCGGATAAGGGCCAGGTCAAAGTCCGGGGCACGGGCGATAACTTTGGCATTGTAAGTCTGCTTGCTGCCGTGGAGGCGGACTGTGATCTCACTGGCTCCCTCGACCACATGGTTGTTGGTAATGATGTCGCCCGCAGCACCGACGAAAAATCCGCTCCCTGTGCCGCTCCTTGAGCCGTCCCCCCCAGGAAGGTCCGGCAGGCCGAACTGCTCTTGCAGACGCTGACGAAGCTGAGCCTGCTCGCTTCCCGTGCTGCTTTCGGTGACGCTGATGTACACCAGTCCGTCCTGGCGGTCCTTGACGACCTGTACGGTGTTGGTTTCGGACTCGGTACGGGCACGGGTCTGGTCGAAGGGAGCCTGCCGGCTTGCTGCCGGCACCATCTGGCCCTGCGGCGACGTGCCCGTGGTGACTGATGCGGTCTGCGCAGGACTGTTCTGACGTTCGTTGGCCTGATACCCCACGAAAGATCCCAGGGCAAGGGCACCAGTAACAAGCAGCAGCGAGAGGGAGCGTTTCATGCTGAGCAGTGTGGCGGGCGCGGGTTACGTGACGGTTAAAAACGGCTCCCCGGCCTTGACGCTCCCCCCATATGCCAGAAAAACGCACCCGGCGCAAGCGTCCGGGTGCTGTTGGGGGCTGCTTACTTCTTGCGCTTGGTGGCCGGTTTCTTGCCGCCCCCAGCAGTGGTGCGTTCTTTGGCGTCGCGCATAAAGGAGCGCAGTTTGGCCTCAAACTGAGGGCTCTGACGCCCAATCGCACGCGGACGCGGAATTTCCTCGGGCTCTTCAAGGAGTTCCTTGATCGACAGGTCGAGACGGCCCCGTTCGTCGCGGCCAAGCACCTTGACTTCCACCGTCTCGCCTTCGCGAACGTGGTCGTGGATGTTACGCACAAACGAATGGGCAATCTGCGAGATGTGCACCAGGCCCGTCTCGCCGTTCTCGAACTGAATAAACGCGCCAAAGTCTGTTACGCGCGTGATACGGCCCTCTGCGACCGCACCGGAATCAAGCTGCACCAAGGGTAATCTCCTCAAAAGGCATGACTGGCAGTTTACACCATGACCCAGGCCACTGTTTACGCATCATTTCTTCACCCCTGTCTGGCATGGTCCGGGAGACGGCAGGTGACGCTACAGTGAGGTTCATGAAGCTGCGCGGCACACTGGGTGGTCTGAATCTCCTACTCGAACCGGGTGATACCGCTGAAAGTGTGACCGAGTTGCTGTCAGTCCGTACCGAGTTGCTGGCCTCACACGTCACCCTCGAAGTGCAGGGCGACACCGACCCAGGTGCCCTGGAAGCTGCACTTCAGGCTATCCGTGCGGCAGGCGGCACCCCTGGACGCATCCGGGCGCCACGGGTGACCGTGCCGGGTCCGGCCAGTGAAGTTACTCCTGGCACCCTGGTGGTCAGTTCCCGCACACAGATCGTGCCGCACACGGTCCGTGCCGGTTTCCGTGGCGAGTACCCCGGCAGCGTGATTGTGCTTGGCGACGTGAATCCAGGGGCCGAAATCGTGGCCAGTGGCGACGTGATTGTGGTGGGGGCCCTGCGGGGGATTGCCCACGCCGGCCAGGGCGGTCATGCCAAGGCGATCGTCTGGGCCCGCCCGATCGCCAGCACCCAGATTCGCATCGGAGACGCGGTGGCCCGCGCTCCGGAAGGCAGCAGCCTGAGCAACATGCGCCGCGCCGAAGGCCCACCGGTCGCGGAGATCGCGCGGCTGCACGACGGCCAGATCGTCATCGACGTACAGAAGTAGCCTGGAAGTCGGCTGGGTCAGCTCGAAACGGAACGGGCGCGGCCCTTTGTGAGGCGATCCCCGTCTGATCGGCGCCTTCGGGTATACTGGGGAGCAGAATTCCTCTGGAAGAGGGTGGGCAGGTGTCCCACCTTTTTTCGTGGAGGGGGGTGGTTTAAAGGCCAGCACGACTGTGGCCGAAACAATATGAATAACAACACAACCGACAATTCAACCCTGCAGCAGATCGCCCACGCGGCCGTGGAGCCTCTGGGCTTCGAGGTGCTGGAAGTACAGGTGCAGACACAGGGCGGAGAAAAAATCGTGCTGGTCCGGGTCGACCGGCTTGACGAACAGCCCGTCACCATGGAGGACCTGACCAAAGCCAGCCGCGCCGCCGAGGCCGAGTTCGACCGTCTGGACCCGGTGGCCGGTGAATACCGCCTGGAATTCGAGTCGCCCGGGTCCAAGCGGCCCCTGACGCGCGCCCGGCACTTTGAGCGCATGCTGGGGCTCAAGGCCCGGGTCCGCGGCGAGGGCCACGCCTTTACCGCGCCTATCAAGGCGGTCAGCGGCGATCAGGTGACCTTCGATGTCAGTGGCCAGGACGTGACCGTCTCTGCCAGTGCCGTGCAGGCCAACCTGGCCGAGTTCCCGGACCGGCACCGCTGAGCGGCTGCCCCGACAGACCCCACAAAGGAAGAGTGAGATGACCCAACCCGAGATCAATTTTGCGGACGCGCTGCGTGAAGTCGCGCAGGCCCGCAACATCAACGAACTGCAGCTGATCGAGGCCTTCGAACAGTCTCTGGCCCAGGCCTACACGCGCAACGTGGAGCCCGACAAGCGCATCGAAGTTCACCTTGACCCCCAGAGCGGCGAACTGGAAGTGCTGGTCGTGCGTGAGGTTGTAGAGAAGGTCGAGGACGAGCATCTGCAGATTTCGCTGGCCGACGCACTGGAACTCGACCCCGGCGTCGAGATCGGCATGGAAATGGAGTTCCCGGTGGACCGCGAGAAGTTCTCGCGCATCGCGCTGCAGGCCGCCAAGCAGACCCTGACCCAGAAGATGCGCGAAACCGAGCGCAACGTCGTGTTCAACGAGTACAAGGACCGCGAAGGCCAGGTGCTGACCGCACAGGTTGTCCGCAGCGACAACAAGGGCAACTGGTTCGTGGAACTGGGCGCCGGTGAGGCCATCCTGCCGCCGCGTGAGCAGATCCCCGGCGAGAAGCTCACCCCTGGCAATCGCGTCAAGATCTACCTGAAGGAAGTCCGCAAGACACCCAAGGGACCGACCATCCTGGCCAGCCGCGCCGATGAGCGGCTGCTGGACTACCTGCTCAAGCAGGAAATTCCCGAAGTCGCCAACGGCATCGTTGAGGTCAAGGCCATTTCGCGCGAGGCCGGCCAGCGCAGCAAGGTCGCCGTGTTCTCGCACAACAGCAACGTCGATCCCATCGGCGCGTGCATCGGGCACCGCGGCAACCGCATTCAGGCGGTCACCGGCGAACTGGGCCGCGAGCGCGTGGATGTGATTCTGTGGGACGCCAATACCCGCGAGTTCATCCGCAACGCCCTGTCCCCGGCCAAGGTGGGGCTCATCGAAGTTCAGCCTGACCGCCGTGAGGCGACTGTGACTGTTACGCCCGACCAGCTGTCGCTGGCCATCGGCAAGGGCGGACAGAATGTGCGTCTGGCGGCCAAGCTGACCGGCTTCAAAATCGACCTGCGCGAAACGGCAGCCATCAGCGACCTGGACGCCGCCATGCAGCAGGCTCTGCAGGACGACCAGGATGGTCGTGACACCGACGACACTGCCCGGTCTGCCTTCGACGCGCTGTTCAAGGACAGCAAGTCGGTGGCCACCGCCAGCCCGGACGACACGCAGGAGTAAGGCTACATGAGCGCCGCGCCAGCCGGATACCCACGCGAGCGACACGTTCCCGAACGGACGTGCGTGGCCTGCCGGACCCGACGCCCCCAGGGTGAATTTGTTCGCCTGACGCGGATCGAAGGGCGCTGGCAGGAGCAGACCGGCAACCGGACCGGCCGAGGCGCGTACGTGTGTTCCGACTCTCCCAACTGCTGGCAGGACAAACGCCTTCGACGGGCCTTTGGTCCGCAGGCGCCGGAGGTCTCGGCGCTGCTCGCCAGACGGTTTCAATCCACCCAGACGAATCAGCCCATGACCGACTGATCTTTTTTCCCGCCGCCCGCTGACCCCACATGGGACCAGCCTGGCGCGGGACTCACCGGAGGTGAGCCATGTCGAAAGTCCGTATTTACACCCTAGCCAAGGATCTTGGTGTCGAGAACGCCAGGATGCTCGAAATCCTCGATGGTCTGGGCGTCGCCTACAAGAGCGTCAGCAGCACCATCGAAGAAGAGACCGTTGATCTGATCAAGCAGATTCTGGACGACGAAAGCGCCCCTGCGGCCCAAGCTCCGGACAGCACTCCGGTGACCGAAACGCCTGTAGCGGCTTCCGAGCCCGCAGCACCCCTGGCGGCTTCTACGCAGCCTTCCCCGGCTCAGCCTGCACCAGTTGCCCAGACCCAGGCGGCTCAGCCCCAACCCTCCCAGGCGCAATCGTCCGCTGGGCAGTCGGCACAGGCCGTGGCCGAGCCGGTCGCCAGTCCCGCCGCCACGCCCGAGCCCGCCGCTCGGGAAATCCCCCACCGCGCGCCGGTCGTGACGATCATGGGTCACGTCGACCACGGCAAGACCAGCCTCCTGGACTACATCCGCAAGACCCGCGTGGCAGCCAAGGAAGCCGGCGGCATCACCCAGCACGTCGGGGCCTTCGAAGCCAAGACGAGCAAGGGCAAGATCGTGTTCATCGACACGCCGGGTCACGAGGCCTTCACCACCATCCGCGCACGCGGCGCGAACGTGGCGGATATAGCGATTATCGTCATCGCCGCCGACGACTCGCTGATGCCGCAGACGCGCGAAGCCATTGCGCACGCTCAGGCGGCCAAGGTGCCGATGATCGTGGCCATCAACAAGGTCGACCTTCCCCAGGCCGACGCCGAGCGCGTCAAGACTGACCTGACCCAGCTGAATCTCGTGCCGGAAGAGTACGGCGGTGACCTGGTCGTCGTGCCTGTAAGTGCCAAAACCGGTGAGGGCGTCGAGGACCTGCTGGAGTACATCAGCCTGACCGCCGAGCTTGAGGACCTGCGCGCAGATCCCAAAGGTGCGTTCAGCGGCGTGATTATCGAAGGCAAGGTGGACCGCCAGGCTGGTGTGCTGGCCACGGTAATGGTTCAGGAAGGCACCCTGCACGTGGGGGACTTCCTGGTCGTCGGCGAGAACTACGGCAAGATCAAGGCCATGACCGACTCGGCAGGTGGGCGCATCAAGGAAGCTGGCCCCAGTACCCCAGTACAGGTCCTCGGCTTCAGCGAAGTGCCCTCCAGCGGCGAAAAGGTCCAGAGCGCCAAGAACGAGCACGCCGCCCGCGACGTGATTGCCGCCCGCGCGGATGTCCGCCGTGACGAGGAGAACGCCCGTGACCGTCGCCGGACCCAGCGCACCCTGGAAGACATCATGGGGCCCATCGGTGAGGTGCGGACGGTCAATCTGGTCCTGCGCGCCGACACCCAGGGCAGCGTTGAAGCCCTGCAGGGCATCCTGGCGCGCAAGGAAGGCGAGGACGTCAAGATCAACGTGATGCTCGCCGGCATCGGCGCTCCTACCGAAGGCGACGTCCTGCTGGCCAGCACCGCCGAGGCCACCATCCTGTGCTTCAGCGTCACGCCCTCGGGCAGCGTCACCAAGATGGCCGAGAACAAGGGCGTGGACATCAAGTCCTACCGGATCATCTACGAACTGATCGACGAGGTGGACCGCCTGATCAAGGGCAACGTCGAGCCCGTGTTCGAGGAGCGGTACCTGGGCCGCGCCGAGGTCCGTATGGTCATCCGTCACCCCAAGAGCGGCAATATCGCCGGCTCCTACGTGACCGACGGCATGTTCCGCCGCAACGCCAAGGCCAAGGTTACCCGTGGCAAGCAGACGGTCTACGAAGGCACGATCGTGGGCCTCAAGCGCTTCAAGGATGATGTCCGTGAAGTGCAGACCGGCTACGAGTGCGGTATCAACCTCGACTGGAATGATGTGATGGAAGGCGACATCATCGAAGCCAGCGAGATGGTCGAGGTAGAACAGGCCTGAGGTTCCTGCAGTAGAAGGGGCGGCTCTCCGGAATGGAGAGCCGCCCCTTCTCTGTAATGACGGACTCGGGCTATACGAGATCTGAAGTTTATGGGCTTGCCTGTTAGGTGGAGCGGCACAAGAAGCAACGTTCCGTCCAAGAAGAATGTGTGCCGGCGGACCGTTTAAGCACGGGAAAGATCGAGTCCTGAAAGGACGTGGTGATGTCCCGTTCCTCTGCGAGTCATGGCCCCGAGCTCTTGTTTCCGGCAGCGCAGCGAAGACCACAACGAGTGCACCGCCGAAAGCGACCAAGAGCCGGGATTCAGGCCGGCCCGGTCTGCTATCCTGTGTCGCTTTGAAGGACAGGCTACCCCTCCCGCCGCAGTGGCAGACCCGGCTGATTGCCCTGCCCGGGGTCCTGACCCTGCTGTCGGTCCTGGCGGTGATTCTGGGCACGCCAGTATCCACGGTGGACGCCTCGCAGCGGATGACCACGGGCAGTGTGTCTCCGGGTCTGCCGGAACTGCGCCCTGCTCCACAACCTGTGCCTACAACACCGCTGCCGGCCTCTCCTCCACCTGAACCGTGGCGGCTGAGCCGTGGACAGCACACCCGGACCCAGGTCCGCGTGGCGCCCGTGTCATGGCAGCCTCGTCCGGACCTGACCCGGTGGGGGCGGCAGCAGACCGACGGCGGCTGAGCCCCAGTGGTCCGCCCATGGTCCATACCCATCACCTACAGTTCAGGAGTTCGAAGTGACGTACAGCAACAACCGCAACAACCGCGGCGGCTCCAACCGCCGTCCACCACCCCGCAATGCATCCGCCGGCCGCAAGCCCAACCTGCTGACCGGCCTGTTCCTGCTGCTCACGCTGCTGGGCAGCCTGCTGTTTATCTGGCGGCCCTGGCAGCACCCGGACCAGCCGCTGAGCCTGTGGAACGACAAGTTTCAGTTCATGACCCTGGGGCTGGATCTCAAGGGGGGCCTGCGTATCGAACTGGCGCCAGAATCCGGTCCGGCCACCAAAGAGGAACTCGACCGGGTCAAGACCGTCATTGAGAACCGCATCAACGCGTTGGGCGTTGCAGAGCCGACCGTGACGGTCGCAGGGGGTAAGCGCGTCGTGGTGGAAATCCCGGGCGCCACCCCCGCCGTACAGCAGCAGGCCCGGGAGATCATCCAGCGCACGGCCCGCCTTGAATTCCGCATCGTGCAGGACAACGCGCAGCCCGATCCAGAACTGGCCCAGCAAAACCCGCGTTCGGGCGGATACACCCTGAACCAGCTGGGGCCCGTACAGGCAACCGGCGAGATTATTTCCAACGCTCAGGCTGCCACCGACCCCCAGACCGGACGCTGGGTGGTCTCCTTTACCAACACCGACAAGGGTGCCCAGACCTTCGGCGACTTTACGGGCAAGAACGTGAACAAGCTGATGGCCGTGGTGCTCGACGACCAGATCCAGTCGGTGGCGACCATTCAGCAACGCCTGTTCCGCGACGTGCAGATCAGCGGGAACTTCGACGCTGAGGAAGCCAGTCAGCTCGCACTGGTGCTCAAGTCCGGCGCCCTGCCTATCAAGGTGAAGACCGAGGCCGAGCGGGCCATCGGGCCGACGCTGGGCGCAGACGCCATCCGCAGCGGTGCTATTGCGTCGCTGGTGGGGATTGCGCTGGTGTTCGGGATGCTGTTCCTGTACTACGGCTTCTGGTTCGGTCTGGTGGGCGCTCTGGGGCTGCTATTCAGCGCCGTGATCATCCTGGGGATGCTGGGCGGCTTCGGGGCCACCCTGACGCTGCCGGGCATCGCGGGTCTGGTGCTGACCATAGGTGCGGCCGTCGACGGCAACGTGATCTCGTTTGAGCGCATCAAGGAAGAGCTGCAGCGCGGCAAAGGCATCAAGAACAGCATCGGGGCAGGCTACGAGCACTCCACTGCCGCCATCCTCGACGTGAACGCCGCGCACCTGCTCTCGGCCATGGCGCTATACAACTACTCCACCGGTCCAGTAAAAGGCTTTGCCGTGACCCTGATCATCGGTGTGATCGCCTCGACCTTCTCGAACCTGGTGTTTGCCAAGTGGTTCATGGAGTGGCTGGCCCAGCGCCGGCCCAACATGAACGCCCCGATCCGCATCAAGCAGACCGCCATCGACTTCATCAAGGCCGCTCCGCTGGTGACCACCACTTCGGTGCTGATTGCCCTGGCCGGTGCCGGCATCCTGGCCGCCAAGGGCCTGAACTACGGCGTGGATTTCACCAGTGGAACCACCATGACCGTGCGTGCCCCGACGGCGGTGACCACCGATCAGATCCGCTCGGCCGTGACGGGGGCCGGGGTTGGCAAGGTCTCTCCCCAGAACGCCACCATTCAGCGTGACGTGGTGCCTGGGCAGGCCGGAACCCAGTACACCGTAAAGGTTCCTCAGCTGAATACAGCCGAACTGAACACCATCAGCGCAGCCATCGGACGGGTCGGAGACGCCCAGGTGCTGTCCACCGAGACGGTGGGTCCTGCCGTGGGCCGTGAGCTGACCGACAAGACGGTCGCCGCCGTGCTGCTGGGTCTGGGCCTGATCCTGGTGTACGTGGGCTTCCGCTTCGACTTCGTGATGGGCCTGGGCAGCATCCTGGCCGCCATTCACGACGTGGCCATCGCGCTGGGCCTGTTCAGTCTGCTGGGCCTGGAGTTCACGATTGCCAGTGTGGCGGCCCTGCTGACATTGATCGGTTACTCGCTGAACGACTCGATCATCGTATCGGACCGTATCCGCGAGAACCTGCGCGAAATGCGCGGCAAGTCCTACCGCCAGATCGTCAACACCAGCATCAACCAGACGCTTTCGCGCACGATCATGACTTCCATCAGCACCATGCTGCCACTGATCAGCCTGCTGATTTTCGGTGGACCGGTGCTGCGCGACTTCAGTCTGATTCTGCTGGTCGGCATTCTGGTCGGCACGTACAGCAGCATCTACATCGTGGCGCCCCTGGTGGTGTTCCTGGAGGAATGGACAACCCGCCGGAAGGTCACAGGCGGCGTCGCTGCCCCCAAGGCCTGAACCCGGGCCAACAGTCACCCGCTCCAGCCTCGGCCAGGGCGGGTTTTCAATTGATAGTGTCTCCTGCCTCTGGCCAAGTGACAGTCAGGTTACGTCACCACTTCACTTTATCGCGCAGAGTATGGGGCGATGAGTGAGCACAAGACAGTAGCAATCGTGGGGGGCAGCGGGTATGCCGGCGGAGAATTCCTGCGTCTGGCCCTGGGCCATCCCAACCTGAAGGTCACGCAGGTAACGAGTGAGCGCAGCGCCGGCCTGCCGGTCAGCATGGTCCATCCCAACCTGCGGGGGCGCACCAACCTCAAGTTCATCAAGGCAGGCGCCCTGGAAGACGCCGATATCGTGGTCCTGGCCCTGCCGCACAACTCGGCAGCCAAACGCATTGTTGAATTCGAGGCCAAGGGCCGGGTCATTGTGGACCTATCGGCTGATTTCCGGCTCAAGGACCCGGAGGTCTACCGCGCCACCTACGGCGAGGATCATCCCACGCCGGAAAAACTGGGCGAGTGGGTCTACGGCAACCCTGAACTGCACCGTGAGGAACTGCGCGGCGCTACCCGGATTGCCTGCGCCGGCTGCTTTGCCACCAGTGTGATCCTGGCGCTCTATCCGCTTATCAAACTGGGCGTGCTGCTACCCAGGGACGTCGTGGCCACCGGGTTGGTCGGGTCGAGCGCAGCAGGGGCCAGTGCCAGCGACAGCAGTCACCACCCGGAACGCGCCGGGAGCCTGCGGGTCTACAAGGCGGTTGGGCACCGGCACACGGCCGAGGCCCAGCAGGAGTTGCCCGGGAACTTCCCACTGCACCTGACCGCCATCAGCACGCCCCTCGTGCGCGGCATTCTGACCACTGCCCATGCCTGGATTCCTGATGGCTACAGTGACCGGGATGTCTGGAGCGCCTACCGTGAAGTCTACGGCAACGAGCCTTTTATCCGAATTGTGAAGGTGGCCAAGGGCATCCACCGCTACCCCGACCCCATGCTGCTTGATGGCACCAACTACTGCGACATCGGCTTCGAGATGGACGTGGATACCGGGCGCGTGGTTCTGATGAGCGCCATCGACAATCTGGTCAAGGGCACCGCCGGCCACGCCCTGCAGTGCCTGAACATCGCCCATGGCTGGGAAGAGACCCTGGGGCTGGAATTCGCCGGCCTGCATCCGGCGTAAACTGCTCACAGAACAACGGCGCAGCGGAAAGCAGGGACCGCTGCGCCTCTATGCATCCAGCCTCATGTTTGACAGCGGCCGGTATGGGCGAGAGGAGTGAATTCGCGACCACTCCTTCCTACCGCTGCACGTCGTGGTCACTCGCTCCGCTCGCCCCACAGCAGTCGGCTCAACTGCTGGTGTTACCGCCTTGAGTATCGGCCACCGCCCGGAAGCCCCCCTTGGTATTGGGCTCGAAGCGCGCGAACGGTATCTGCGGATCGTGCGGCGTGCAGATCAGGGCGTTCTGCTCATGCCACTCGGCAAAGTACCGGCGGCGGTTTTCCAGATTGGTGACCGGGTACAGGTCGTACCCGATGACCCACGCTGTGGGACTGTGCATGGTCGTGGGCAGCAGGTCAGCCGTGTAGACCAGGGTCTGTCCGCCGCTGCGCAGCACCACGCCCTGCTGCCCCAGATTGTGGCCGGGCAGCGGCAGCACGCTCAGGCCAGGCAGCAGTTCATGCTCGCCATCCACCACCTCAAACAGCCCCGCGTCGTGAAGCGGCTCGATGTACTCGCGGATATAGCTGGCCCGGCTGCGCTCGTGGGGGTTCAGAGCGTCGTGTAATTCCTGCGCCTGCACCACATAGCGGGCCTTCGGAAAGGTGGGTTCACCCAGCGCGGTCACGTTGCGGCCCGCGTGATCGAAGTGGAGGTGGGTATTGATCACCAGATCAATGTCTTCAGGCACCAGGCCAGCATGGTCCAAACCGCGGAAGACCGTCTCGTCGCGGTCCACCCCGAACATGGCCTCGAACTTCTCCCCGCCTCTGTCCCAGAACCCGGTCTCGACCAGGATATTCTTTCCGCCCAGCCGGATCAGCAGCGGATTGATGCGTAGGGTAATGCGGTTGAGCTCATCCGGGGGCGCCACCTTATCCCACAGCACCCTGGGCACCGTGCCGAACATGGCCCCTCCGTCAAGACGGAACTGACCGTCGGTCAGGCTGATGGCCTCTGCCTCGCCGACCTGCCGCTTTTGCATCCACATCCGCCCAGCCTAACAGACGTTTGTTTGAACCCGGGAAGCAGTTCTGCCACCATCAGGGTGACGCTCAAAGTCCAAAAACACCGCGCTGATCCGGCTGCACAAGATCCACGTATTCGCGGTGCTCGCGGATGAAACTGGCCACAAACGGACACATGGGCACCACCTGGCGCTCCTCCGCACGAAGGGTGTCGAGCATTTCCTGAACAAGTCTGGATCCGAAGCCCTGCCCCTCGAACTCGGGGCGAGTTTCTGTGTGGCTGAGCATGACCGCATTTCCGGCCGGCCGGTACTCGGCAAAAGCCGCCAGTTCACTGCCTTTGTGCAGCTCGTACCGGTTCTGCTCGGCGTTGTGGGTCACCTGAACATCGGAAGTCATGCCCGAGGGTAGACCGCGTGCGCGCGTTGCACGTGGGAAGAACTTCAGCCTGCCTGAAGCCAGCAACTGTGGAGCACTGGCGGGCAAAGCCTCTCAGTCCTGGTGGGCCGGCTCGGGCAACTTTCCCCCCAGCCGCCTGAGAAGGGCCACCTGACCCCAGTGATAGGCACTGTGGGCTGCCAGGTCCATCAGGATTTCGCGTGCCCGCCCGGAGGGGTCCTGCGCCAGGGCCTGTGCCTGCAACAGCCCAAGTTCCAGTTCAATCAGGTGAGCCTTGAAGTCAGCCTCGTTCAGGGCCGATACCGGCCAGACTGGCTGGTCTTCCGGCCAGCTTTCACGGCGCCCGGAGGTAAGGTCAAGGCTTGTACGCTGGGTCATGGCCAGATGTGCGATCACATCGGCCAGCGTGTACGGCAGCCCGTCGTGAACGTGGCTGGCTTCGTCCCAGCCCAAGTCCTGCAGCAGCGTCCGCACGTCCCGGAAGGCCGTGCCGCCAAGCAGGAGGTATTGCAGCAGATTCACGGGGATGCCTTCCGGTCCATGTGGCGTTCAGAACTTGACCCGCCCATATAGACCGGCCAGGCAGCGAGGCACAGAGCGACGAACGCACGTTTCAGCTGCCGAGAGAACAAACCGGTGATTCCCCTGCTTGAGCACGAAACATATGCGAAGCGCACCATTTCAATCAGGCTAGCAGGCGACGCCGGTCCGGTGCCTGCGTGAAGGAAACTCAAGGGCACGTCAAGGGCCAGATACGAAACATTTAAGGACGCGGCCTGTCAATTCATGGGGTGGAACGCGAAACTTTGACAAGGAATTGACCGGCGACCCGGCTCCCTTGTGGTTCCGGGCTGTTTTGCGTTGTTCCTCGAGGCCTGATGTCATGACCATGCTCTTCCCCACTCCACTTTCCGCTTCCCCGATCGAGATCCTTCTGGTCGAGGACAGCGAGCCAGATATTCATCTGACCCGCGAGGCCTTCTCCGAGGCAGGGATCGCCAACACCCTGCACATTGCCCGCGACGGGGTGGAGGCCCTCGAACTGCTCCGGTGCTGCCCTGACCGCCCCAAAATTCCCCGGCCCGACGTCATTCTTCTGGACATCAATATGCCCCGGATGAATGGTCTGGAAGTCCTGGAGGAACTCAAACGCGACCCCGACCTGATGACCATTCCCGTGATCATGCTGACCACCAGCCAGGCGGAGGAGGACGTCCTGCGTTCGTATCAGGCCTACGCGGCCAGCTACGTGGTGAAGCCGGTCGAGTTCGACCGCTTTTACGAAGCGATCCGGGCGCTGGGGCGATACATGTTGACCATCGTGCGTCCCCCGGGCCCCGGAGAGCCGGGAGGGCCCCCGTCCGACCGGTAGGTGCTACCCCCGGCTCGGCTCGCTGTCGGAGACCAGGGCGCCCAGCAGGCTCGCTGCTTCGTGGAGGCGGTGGGCCTGTACCCTCGCGGCGCTGCGGGTCTGCCGCCAGTCGAGAACCACGCGAGCTACGCCGAACTGGTCTCCTCCAGACTGTCGAAGCGACTGAATGCGCTTTTCGAGCAGCGTGACCTGCCGCGCCAGTCGCTCCAGAGCCTGCTGATGTCCCCGGGCGGCGCTCAGGGTGGCGTTCAGCTGACTCTGTGCCTCGTGCTCGGCCTGGGCCAGCGCGGCGCGCGCCTGCTGGACCGCCGGAGCGTCATCGGCCTGATCCCCGGCCTGCCAGCGGGCATAGTTCAGCTGACTGCGGGCCCGCAGCACGGCCGGATGCAGCGGCACCCCCAGCGAGTAGCGGACGCTGGACAGATCGAGCTGCGGGACCACCACCGGAGTGTCGGCATCGTCAAGCCGAATCAGGGGACTGAACGACGCGAGGAAAGCGTCGGTCTGCTGGCTCATCAGCCGGGTATGGGCCAGCCTGGGGCCCACCTGCTGGCCCTGGGCCTCGGCGCGTTCGAGCTCCCAGACCGTCAGGTGCAGCACTTCCGCCTGCGCCGCAGCGGCGGCGACCTGATCGGCGACTTCCATACGGGCGTGGTCAGCGCGCAGCGAGCTCAGTACCTCCTCGGTCTCCCAGCGGCGGACCTCGGCCTGGGTAGCCTGCATGTCCCATTCGGCTGCGTCTTCCAGCGGGCTCAGGTCCGGATTGGCCCGGATGGCTTCCAGACTCCGACCGGCAATCTCGGCATGAGACCGGGCCAGCAGCAGCGGGAGGTCATGTGCCCGGCGGCCCCAGCGGACCGGGCCTGCGCCGGGGACCGGCGCAATCTCGCCGCGCACCGGTTGACTCGGAACCGGCACAGATTGGGCGAAGGTCGCGAGATCCATGGTGGTGGTTTCGACCCAGTGCTCGGCCGCCGTGTCCCCTACCCGGGTCCGGAGCATCGCGTAGATATCCTGAAGCACGCCCACGACGTCCCTAGGCCCCAGCGCCCGCTGGGCAGGCCAGCCCCGGCGCTGCGCAGCCCCCTCGATCACCTGCTCGGCGGCAGCGGCACCCACCTCCGGGCTCAGACGCGCACGCAACCAGTCGCGGTAGGGGTCGCGTGCTGTGGCAGTCATGCCAGGCCTCCGTTCTCCCGAGCCCGGCGCTGGCGGGCACACTCAAACAGCACCAGGGCCGCCGCCGTCGCCACGTTCAGGCTGTCGGCGCCGCTGCCCTCGTGCATCGGAATGCTGACACTGTGATCGGTGTGGCGCCAGCTTTCAGGCAGGCCCGCGTGCTCGGTGCCCAGCAGCAGGGCGATCCGTCCGGTCAGGGTGGCGTCCCAGTAGGTGCGCGGCGCGTCCGGCGTGCACGCGACCGTAATAAAACCCTGCGCCGACAGCCACGCCAGCGCACTGTCCTCGTCCAGCACGGCGACCGGCATGGTAAACACACTGCCCTGACTGGAGCGGATCACGTTGGGTCCATACGGGTCGGCGCCCCGCCCCAGCACCAGCACACCCTGCGCGCCGGCCGCGTCGGCACTGCGGAGGATCGCCCCCACATTGCCGGGTTTCTCCAGGCCGTGCAACACCACCAGGACCGCGTTACTGTCTGGCTCCGGGAGCCGCGGAGCCGGAATGGGAGCGACGCCCAGCAGGCCGTCGGGGTTCTCGCGGCCACTGACCTTCTCGAATGCGGCGCGTGAAAGCTCCAGCCGGTCACCGGGCAGCGTAGCGGCCAGATTGCTCGCCTCCGGGCTGTACAGGTCAGGGCAGCTGTAAAGCGTGTGCGGCGTCACGCCCCCCTGGACGGCCCGGGCCAGTTCACGTGCCCCCTCGATCAGAATGACGCCGTGCTCTTCCCGCTCACGGCGGTTGCGAAGGCGCACCAGTCGTTTGACGTGCGGATTCTGCAGGGAGGTGATGGTCTCGGTGCCGCTCATGCACTGCGCATTATGCCGTGAAGGTTTCGCCTGATCCGGGCGCGGCGGGCGCTACCTTGCGGCCATGGCCCTGGCATATCCCCCGCTCAAACCCTGCCCATGCGGCTCCGGGCGAAGCTACTCGCAATGCTGCGGCGCATTTCACAGCGGAAGCGCCGCACCTCCCAGCCCCGAGGCATTGATGCGTGCGCGCTACAGCGCCTACGCCCTTCAGTACGAGACGTTTGTGCGGGACACCTGGCACCCGGAGACCCGACCCGGAGACCTCGACCTGCACGACGGCACCCGGTATCTGGGTCTGAAGGTACACAGTGCCGTGGGCAACGAGGTGACGTTTACGGCCAGCGTGCGGCTCCCTGATGGACAGCGGACGCACCTGCGTGAACGCAGCACCTTTACGCAGGTGGAAGGCCGCTGGATGTATGTGGACGGTGCCCAGCCCTGACAGGCAACTCCACGACCCCTGAACGCGTACCTAAAAGCATGAGTGACAGCGCACCGAGTCAGCCCCGAACCGCCTTAAACTCCATGCCTCTTCCCAGGCCGGGGTCCAGCCGCAGGGCCTTGGCCATTGGAGGTGTGGTTCTGGCCGGACTGCTGCTGGCCCAGGGCATCAAGGTGATTCCGGCAGGTTACGTGGGGGTGGTTTTCAGCGCCCTGAGCGGCGTCAAGCCCCAGCCTCTGCAGGAAGGAGTGCATTTCGTGGTGCCTTTTGTAGACCGGGTCAACCTGTATGACGGCCGGCTGCAGGAAATCACCCTGGCCCACGGAGTCAATGACGGCGATGAAGGTGCCATCCGGGCGCGCAGCAAAGAAGGTCTGGACATCACGGCCGATGTGACCGTCAACTTCCGCATCGACCGGACCAAGGCGGCCATCATGCATAAGGAACTGGGCCGTAACTACATGGTGACGGTGGTCAGGCCGCAGGTGCGCAGCAAGGTTCGCGACGCGATCGGGCAGTTCAACGCCGCCGACCTGATCAGCACTCAGCGTCAGGAAGTGGAGGCGAGCATCACCCGCTCCTTGACCGAAATCTTCGAAAAAAACAATCTGCTGCTCGACAGCGTGCTACTGCGTGAACTGCGGATTCCCGAGAGTGTGGCCAAGGCTATCGAGCAGAAGCAGACGGCCGAGCAGCAGGTGGCAGTCGAGAAAAACCGCCTGCAGCAGGCCAACATCAGTGCCCAGCGCGCCGTAGTGGAGGCTGAGGGCGCTGCCAAGGCCGCTGTGGCCAAGGCCCGCGGCGAGGCACAGGCGCTGTCGCTGCGTGGGCGCGCCCTGCGTGAAAACCCCCAGCTGATCCAGCTGACGGTCGCCGAAAAACTGTCACCCGGGATCAACACGGTGATGCTGCCGGCGGATGGGAACTTCCTGCTGGATCTGAAATCCCTCAGCGCCGCCACCACAAAAACGTCCAACTAAGGCGGGGTAGCATCGTGTCATGATGGCCGTCCTGATCCTGATCGTGATTTTCAGCGGGATCGCGCTGATCACGTATGTCGACAACACCACCAAGGCCAGCCGGCGTGCCGCAGCGCTGCCCCCACCAGACGCGGAAGCGCTGAGTGCACCTACCCCGACACGGCACGGGGTGGAAACGCTGATCCTGAACCTGCCAGAGCCCGCCCGCAGCCGCGCCTGGACCCTGCTGTGCGTCATCTCCGATGCCCAGCGGCTGGAAGGCAGCAGCGCCGACGCGCGCACCGGTTACCTGCTGGCCCAGACCCGGGTGGCATATCTGCCCGATACCCTGCAGGCGTATCAGGCCCTGACCGACGGAGCCCGCGCGGCCCTGAGCGCCCAGGGTCAGCCTCCCGAACGGCTCCTCGAAGAGCAGCTGTCCCTGATGGAAGACGGGGTCCGGGAGGCCCTGCGCCATGACCATGCGGCGGCGGACCGCCTGCTGACCCAGGGCCGCTTTCTGCGCGAACGCTTCGGCGGCGCAGGACCGGAACTACAGCTGCCGGCAGGCGACACCCGCACGTCTCAAGATTAAACCCGGTTCATAGTTCTCCCGGCCACCGGCCGCCTGAACTAGCCTGGACTCAACATGACGATCACCACTGCATTCATCGGCCTGGGGGCCATGGGCTTCCCGATGGCGGCGCACCTCGCGCGGCACGCGCAGGCCACCGGGGGCCGGGCACTGGTCTGGAACCGCACCCGGGAACGTGCCGTGGCGCACGCGGCGCAGTACGGGACCACGGCGGCCGACCTCCAGGACTGCGCTCAGGCCGAGGTGCTGTTCAGCTGCCTGCCGACCAGCGCCCAGGTGGATGAGGTTATTGACCACATGGGCGCCCATCTTCGTCCCGGCACCGTGTGGGTGGACTGTACCAGCGGACATCCCGACTCTGCCCGGCGGCAGCGTGAACATCTGTCAGCCCGTGGAGTGTCGTTCCTGGACGCTCCTGTCAGCGGCGGCACCAGCGGGGCCCAGGCCGGGACGCTGACGGTCATGGTGGGCGGCCCGACAGCTGAGGTGGACAGCGTCCGCACCCAGCTGGCATTTGCAGGCAAGGTGATCCACGTGGGTAACACCGGCGCGGGCTTTGCTGTCAAAGCAATTAACAACGTGCTGTTGGCCGTCAACCTGTGGGCGGCCGGTGAAGGCCTGGCGGTCCTGGGCCGTCACGGCGTCAACGTGGGGGCGGCGCTGGAAGTGATCAATGCCAGCAGCGGCCGCAGCAACGCCAGCGAGAACCTGATCGGACAGCGGGTGCTGACCCGGGAGTTTCCGGTGACCTTTACGCTGGGCCTGCTGGCCAAGGATGCGGGCATTGCGCTGGACGTGGTCGAAAGCGTCAAGGGCAGTGCCCCGGTGCTGGCACAGACGCTGGGACTGTACCGGGCAGCAGCACAGATCATCGGCGAGAACGAAGACCACTCGGCGGCCCTGCAACTTATCGAGCGCATGAACGCACAGGAGATCAAATGACCCATTCCCCTTTCAGTGTCATCACCGACGGCGGCCTCGACGCGTTTTCCAGCCTGCAGAACGCGGTTCCGGTCGCGCCCTTCGCCCTGAATTTTGGCTCCACGACGTTCCGCATGGACGAGATCACACGCGAGGGCCTGTACGAGCAGCTGCGCACCAATCCTGTGCATCCCACCAGCAGCCAGCCCACGCCGCAGGACTGGGTGACGGCCGCCCAGCAGAGCGGGGCCAAGCAGGTCCTGGCCGTGACCATCAGCGCGGGGCTCAGTGGCAGCCGGAACGCCGCCGAGCAGGCGCGCAGCATGAACCCTGAGCTGACCTGGCACATCCACGACAGCGGCACCTTAAGCGCTGCCCAGGCTTTTCAGGTCCATGCGGCCAGCACGGCGGCGCAGCGCAGTGAGAGTGTCGAGACCGCCCTGGCCTGGATGCAGACGGTTCACCAGGAAACGGAGCTGTACTTCACCATCGAGACGCTCGAATACCTGCGCCGTGGCGGGCGCATCGGTCGGGTCCAGGCCACGCTGGGGGGCCTGCTCAACCTGAAGCCGGTCATCACGGTTGATAAGAGCACTGGCCAGTACACCAACGTGGGTCGGGCGCGCACCTACCGCAGCGCCATCGACGCCGTGGCTGCCCAGGTCACCCAGAAATACGGCGAAGGGGCACCCCTGCGCCTGGGCCTGCTGTACGGTAGCGTGCGCGAGGATGCCGACACTGCCCTGGAGATTCTGCGTGGCCGGCACCCGATCATCAGGTCCGATTTCGCGCCGGTCAACCCGGTGCTGAACATCCACACCGGACCACGGGCGCTGGGGATCGCGGCGGCGGCCGGGGCATGGCCCTGGGAGCGGTGAACTTCTGAAACAGGGGCACACCGGGCCTGGTCGCCCGGTGTGCCCCTGTTCGGTTCAGGCCAGTCCTTTCAGGCCTGAAAAGGCAGGCGGCCGGCCGGGGTCAACTCTCCCAGGAGCCACGCCAGCACAGCGGCGCGGGCCTCGGGACGGAAGCCATAGGTCACGATGGCCGGGGCGTCCACATCCAGCACGGCGTAGGGGTTGTACAGGGCCAGGTGGAGATCCGGGCGAGCGTCCCTCAGCGCGGCGTGGCGATGGCGGGCCGTGGTGGCCAGGATCACCGGAAGGCCTCTTGCCCGCAGGGCAGTCCAGTCGAGTTCATCGGGCGACTGGAAAGGAGCGAGTTCCACCTCGTACACGGCCCCAAGCTCGCGGGCCAGGGTCTCGGCGTCGGCGGCGGCCTCGCTGACATTTTCACGCTCGGGAGTGCGGTGGGCGACCAGCAGGACCCGTGAGCCACGCGCGGGCGCCTTGGGATTGCCGTAAGCCGTCAGCCCCCGTGCCCAGGCCTCTCCAAGGAGGCCCGCATCATCTGCCGCAGCCAAACTCTCGTCCGCCTGAGCCGGATACCGGCGTGCCAGGGTTTCCAGTCGGTCCAGGCTGGCCTGCACCTCCTGGAAGTTCAGCTCGTGTTTCATGGCAGTTGCGATGGCCTGCAGCGTGGCCTCCTGGACCTCACGGCGTCCCAGGGCCATCACCAGGTCCGCACCAGCTTGAAGCGCCAGCACGGCCGCCTCGCCCCGGCCGTAGTTCGCGTCGATGGCCTGCATGCCCATGCTGTCGGTCACGATCACCCCCTGGTAGCCCCATTCCTGACGAATCAGACTGTGAAGCACTGCCCGGCTGAGGGTGGCCGGGTGAACCGGGTCGAGCTCCGGATAGACGATGTGCGCGGTCATGACCGCCGGCGACTCGTCCAGCAATCTCCTGAAGGGCAAAAACTCACCCTGTTCGAGCTCTGCGCGGGTCTTGCGCACTGTGGGCAGGGCGAGATGGCTGTCCAGGTGGGTGTCGCCATGCCCCGGGAAGTGCTTGACACAGGCCGCAACGCCCGCAGCAGCGTGCCCGGCCAGCGCAGCCTGACCGTGCCGGGTCACCAGCGCCGGATCTGCCCCATAGGCCCGCTCACCGATCACCGGGTTGCCCGGGTTCACGTTGACGTCCAGCACCGGCGCAAAGTTCCAGTTGATCCCCAAGCTGCGCAGCTGCCGTGCCAGAGCCGCATTGATGTCGCGGGTCAGGTCCGGATCGTCTGCCGCTCCCAGCGCCATGGCCGAGGGTGCAAAGGGCCAGAAGTCCGGACGCAGAATGGCGCCCCCCTCGTGGTCCAGAGCAATCAGGGCGTGCTCGCCCATGAGGTCTCTCAGGTCGCGGCACAGGGCGCGCAGCTGGGTCTCGGATTGAATGTTCTTGCCAAACAGACAGACACTCCGCACCCCGTAGCGCCGCAGGAAATCAGCAGTTTCAGGGTCCAGGGTGGGTCCAGGGATATCCACCATCGCCAGGGCGCCGGGCAGTAGGTCAGCTTGGGTCACGCCCGACAGCCTAAACGCATTCTGCCCAGCTGGAGCGTTTCTACCTGAGGAGTGGGCCCACAGGTGAGAATGCGGCAATTTCTCTCAGACAGAGGCTGGATTCAGGCGCTACAGTCTGTGCAGCTCATTTATTCCGTCTTCATCCGGCTGCCATTCGTGTGCTGCCCGAGTTCCCGCACGGCCTTTTTTGAGAGGCCCAAATTTTTCAAGGAGTCCGCATGAAAACACTTGCCCTGACCGCCGCCCTGCTCGCCGTGGGGACCGCCAGCGCCCAGAAGACGCAACTGGAGTTCTGGACCATCAGCCTGGCTCCGCTGTTCAACGACGAGATGAACCGTCTGGTCCAGCAGTTCGAGAAGGAAAACCCGAACGTCGAGCTCAAGTGGGTCGATGTGCCCGCCAACGCCATGGAGCAGAAACTGCTCGCCGCTGTGGCCTCGGGCCGGCCCCCGGCAGCTGTCAACCTGTCTTCGGACATGACGGTCAAACTGGTGCAGCAGGGAGCGATTGAACCGCTGAGCCTCACCGCCGCCCAGAAGAAGCTGTACTTCGCTTCTCCGCTCGACACCTTCACCTATGACAACAAGGTCATGGGCGTGCCGTGGTACTGGGCTCCCAAGGTCGTGGCCTACAACGCCGACATCTTCCGCAAGGCTGGTCTGGACCCCGCCAACCCCCCGCGCACCATCCAGACTCTGATGGCGGCAGCCAGGCAGATCAAGGACAAGACCGGCATGTACGGCTTCATGCCCAACATCAACGGCATCAACATGCTGTACCTGTTCCAGGAAGCCGGGCTGCCGGTGCTGGATAAGTCGGGCGGCAGGGCCGTGTTCAACAGCCCCGAGCACGTCAAGCTGGTCCAGAGCTACGTGGACCTGTACCGCAAGGGCTATATCCCCGAAGACACCATGCGCCGCGGCTTTACGGCCGCCACCGAGCTGTACTCGGCCGGCAAGCTGGCCATGCTGATCACCGGCCCGCAGTTCATCCTGCGCGTGCAGAACGACAACAAGGCCATCTATGACGTCACCCGCGTGGCGCCCTACCCCATCAACATCGCCGGCAACGTCATTCACACGCCGCTGATGGGCTTTACCGTGCCCAAGGGCGTCAAGGACAAGGCCCTGGCCCAGAAGCTGGCGCTGTTCCTGACCAACGACGTCAACCAGCTGGCGTTCTCCAAGGTCACCAAGACCACCTTCCCTTCTACCGTGAAGGCCAGCACCGACAAATTCTTCAAGCAGGGCGGCTCGGGCGCTGTGGAGCAGGGCAAGCTGGTCTCCAGCACCCTGCTGAAAAAAGCCCGCGACCTGACACTGGTCTACCCGGATGCCAGCAAGCTCAACAAGGTCTTCAAGGACAACATCGAGTCCGCGATGGCCGGGCAGAAGAGTGTCAAGGCGGCGCTCGACGACATTGTGAAAGCCTGGAACGCCAGCCTGTAATTCAGGCGTGAGGTTCAGGAGGAATGGCATGGCAGCCATTCCTCCTGGCTTTTTTCATGGTCATTTTCATGTCGGGTGGGCATACTTCTCCCAGTCTCAACCCCATGCCTTCACGTGCCTCTTGCCCGAAAGGAGTTTCTGACCTATGCGCCTTCCTTCCAGCTGTGTTTCCATCCCCTTGCGTTCACATGCCTCTGGCGTACGGCGCACCACCCTGCTCCTGCTGGGTGCCTGCCTGCTGGGCTCGGCGCTGCTCGGTGCCGCCTCCGGGGTCGCCGTCAGCGTGACATCGGTCCCTGACGCACGCACCGTGGCGGCCCGTCCCTCCCTGATCCCGACACCACAGAAAGCTGAATTTCCGGCCGGCACCCTGGCCCTCTCCGGACTGGGCCTCCAGCTTTCTGGCAACGCGCCTCAGCTGGGGTGGGTAGCCCGCGACCTGCGCGCGGCCTGGCAATCCCAGCTGGGAGCCAGCCTGGCCGAGGGTGGCAGGACACCGATCGTCATCGGTACCCGGCAGGATCCGGCCCTGGCGGCGAAGGCACGGGCGGCCGGCCTGTACACCGAGGCCCCCGAGGGCTACGCCCTGTGGGTGGACGCCAGCGGTGCCCACGTGGTGGGGGCCGACGCCCAGGGGGCGTACTACGGCGCGCAGACCCTGGCCGGTCTACTGACTCCGCAGGGGCTGCGTTACGCCCGCATCCAGGACGCCCCGGCCCTGAAACAGCGGGTGGCGATGCTGTACCTGGACTCCACCAGCCAGCCGGTCAACGACCGCCTGATCCCGCTGCTGGCCCGGCTGAAGTTCAACACCGTGCTCGTCATGAGCAACTACGTGCAGTGGGACGCTGCCAAAGCCGGCGGCTGGGTTCATGCGGGCGGCGCCACCAAGGCGGAGGCAGCGCGTGTAGCGCGGCTGGCACGTGAACACGGCCTGGAGGTCATCCCACTGCTCGAAACGCTGGGGCACGCCGGCTGGATGTTTCATGGCGGGCGCAACAGGGATCTGGTGCAGGATCCGGACTCACAGCAGCCCTACGCCTATGACACGCTGAACCCGCAGACCTACGACCGGGTGGTCTTTCCGGTCCTGAGCGAAATGATCGACGTGTTCGGGCCCAAGGTCATCCACATCGGCCACGACGAGGTGCGCAACCGCGACCGGTTCCCGGCGCGCGCCAACGGTAAGGCGGCCGGCTTCGAGAAGCTGTTTGTGGACGACACGGTCAAGATTCACGGATTTCTGAAATCGCGCGGTGTGGGCACCATGATCTGGCATGACGCGGCCTTCAGCGATAGCGTGATCGCGACCCTGCCCGCCAAGCTGCCCAAGGATATTCAGGTCGCCTACTGGAACTACACCGCCGACGCCAACACCGGCATGCTGGAGCGCATCAGGGCGCTGGGCTTCCCGGTACTGGGTGCTTCCTGGTACGAGGAAGGCAACCCCGAGGACATGGCCAAAGCAGCAGCCAAGGCCGGCGCCAGCGGCATGATCCAGACCCGCTGGTCCGGATACTTCGGCAATCCCAGCGTCTGGGACGGCATGGCGGAGCAGGGTGTGGCGCTGGTCCGCGCTGGAGCCAGCTTCTGGAACCCCTCGGCACCTGCCCTGAAAGATGCCGCCAGCGCCTACCGGGCGCTGTATCAACCGCAGCGCTTCGGTCAGGCCGCCGGCGTCCTGGTCAACCTGAGTCCGCTGGTCACCCGCAAGCTGACGGACGCAGACGGCAAAGGCTGGATCGGCAAGGGCGCGGAAACAGACCTGAGCCGGCTACCCACCGGCAATGTGGTGCTGGGCGGCTACCGTTTCAACGTCAGCGGCGCCGTGATGCTGCGGGGTGACCGGGCCGCTGCGAGGGGGCTGCCCGAACAGGCGACCGTCGATCTGGGACGCAAGGCCGATGCCCTGGTGTTTCTGCACACCACCGGCTGGCCAGCGCCGACCAACCGTGACCCGGTCGGCAGGTATGAGGTCAGGTATGCCGACGGCACCACGTTGAGCGTGCCGCTGGAATACGGACGCCATCTGCGCGCCTGGACCGACACCCTGCCCAGCAGCATGGTCACCGCTCCAGCCTGGAGCGGCCAGACCCGTGACGGGCTCGACGTCAATGTCACACTGCTGGAGTGGCCCAATCCCAAGCCCGGCGTGACCATTCAGAGCGTGAAGCTGGTCAGTGCGGGCAAAGGTGCCAATCCGACGCTGCTGGGGCTCACCCTGATCGGCGGCCGCTGAGCACCGGTTGTCACGACCGGTTGACACCCTCAGCCTTCCCGCCTAGGCTGGGCGCACATCAACTTGGTAAACCCACGGTCACGGTGCACTCATTCAGGGTGCCCTGACCCTACCGGAGGCTCCATGAAGAAAGTGCTTCTTACCGCCCTGCTCGCCACCCTTCCCTCGGCCACCGCCGCCACCCTGGTGTACGGCGCCAACGGCGACCCCGTAAGCCTGGAACCCGGCAACATTACCGACGGCATCAGCATTCTGGTTCAGCGTCAGGTCTATGACACCCTGGTGCACTTCAAGGACGGCACCACCGACACCGAACCCGGCCTGGCCACCAGCTGGAAGAGCAACGCCAACGCCACCCAGTGGACCTTCACCCTGCGCAAGAATGTCAAGTTCCACGACGGTACGCCTTTCAACGCCGACGCCGTGGTCTTCAACGTCAGTCGCTGGTGGGACAAGTCACATCCCTACGGCTTCCGTGACCAGGGGCGCACCTTCGAGATTGTGGGCGACCTGCTCGGCGGCTACAAGGGTGACGCCACGGCCGTCATCAAGAACATCGTCAAGGTCAACGACTCCACCGTGCGCTTCGACCTCAACAAGTCCAGCAGCGTATTCCCCGACGTGATCGGCTCCGGTTACTTCGGAATTGCCAGCCCCACGGCCATCCGCAAGGACGGCGCCAAGTACGGGACGCCTGCCAGCAAGCCCATCGGTACCGGCCCATTCATCTTCCAGAGCTGGCGTACCGGCGACCGCGTGACGCTCACGCCCAACAAGAACTACTGGGGGCCCAAGGCCCGCGTGGACAGCCTGGTCATTCGTGCCATCAAGGATGCCTCGCAGCGCCTGAACGAACTGAAGGCCGGCACCATCGACTTCACCAGCGACCTCACGCCCGACAGCCTCCGTGCCGTCACTGCTGACCGCAACCTTGTGGCCATCAAGAAACCCAGCTTCAACGTGGGCTTCGTGACCATGAACAACAAGAACCAGTATCTGAAGAACGACAAGGTTCGTCAGGCGATCAGCATGGCCATCAACAAGAAAGAGATTGCACAGGCCTTCTGGAACGGTCTGGGTATCAGCAACGCCAGCTTCGTGCCCCCGGTGCTGGCCTGGTCCAACAGCAAGAATGTGCCGGCCGATTACAAGTACGACCCCGCCGCCGCCAAGAAAATGCTGGCCGACGCCGGTTACCCCAACGGCTTTACCATCGACCTGTGGTACATGCCCGTCAGCCGTCCGTACTTCCCGACCCCCAAACCCATCGCTGAGGCCATTGCTGCCGACCTGAGTGCCATCGGCGTGAAGGTTAACCTGAAGACCGAGGACTGGGCCAAGTACCTGGAAGACCGCAACAAGGAACCCGGCTTTGACATGTACATGATCGGCTGGACCGGTGACTACGGTGACCCGGACAACTTCTACGGTGCCTACTATGGTCCCAACGGCAGCAGCGACATCAACTGGAACCCACCCGAACTCCAGACACTGCTCGAGAAGGGCCGTGCGGCTGTCGGCAAGGCCGAGAAGGCCAAGATCTACTCGCAGATTCACGAGATCACCTACAAGGCCGCCTACCGTGTGCCGATGGTCCACAGCAACCCGCTGGCTGCCCGGCGCACCTATGTGAAGGGCTGGGCACCCAGCCCCCTGGGCAGCGAAGCGTTCAACAAGATCAGCCTGATCGGCAAGAAGTAAGGAGCCACCCGCCTTTACCGGAACGGGCATGACCTCCGTATGCCGGGAAGTCGGGTTCCAGACAGTGGATGTGGCGGGACGGGCCAGCTGGAAGCGGCCCGCCCCGCCTGACCTTGAGCCCCCGGAACGCTCTGACCTGTTTCCCAAGGAGGTCCTATTTTGGGCAGTTATCTGATCCGGCGCCTGTTGAGGACCCTGGTGGTCATGCTGGGCATCAGCCTGGTGGTGTTCGTGTTCGTGCGATCGATTCCCGGTGACCCCGCCACCGCACTGCTGGGTGAGCGCGCCACCCCCGCAGCCGCTGCCGCCCTGCGCGAGCAGCTGGGCCTGAACAAACCGTGGTTCTTCAACCCGGACAATCCGCTTGACGCCCAGTACCCCAAGTACATCCAGGCCCTGCTGCAGGGTGATCTGGGCAGCGGCATCAAGAGCAATATCCCGGTATGGGACGAGTTGCGCTCCCGCTTTCCGGCCACGGCAGAGCTGAGCCTGGCGGCCCTGGCCTTCGCCCTCCTGATCGGCCTGCCCGCGGGCATCATCGCGGCGTTGCGGCGCAACAGTATGTGGGACAACCTGGCCACCACCATCAGTCTGGTGGGGGTCAGCATGCCGGTGTTCTGGCTGGGCCTGCTGCTCTCATACTACTTTGCGGTGAAGCTGGGCTGGCTGCCTCCGAGCGCCCGACTGGGCAACGAATCCACGCTAGAGCCGCTCACTGGATTTTATGTCCTTGATGCCCTGCTGCGTGGACAACCAGCGGCGGCCTGGGACGCCGTGCGCCACCTGATCCTGCCGGCCATCGCGCTGGGCAGCATCCCGCTGGCGATCATCGCGCGGATTACCCGTAGCAGCATGCTGGACGTGCTGGGGCAGGACTACGTGCGTACCGCCCGAGCCAAGGGCCTGACCGGGCGCAGCGTCACCCTGAAACATGCGCTGCGCAACGCGATGCTGCCCGTGGTCACCGTGATCGGGCTACAGGCCGGGGCCCTGCTGGGTGGCGCTGTCCTGACGGAAACCATTTTCTCGTGGCCGGGCATCGGGTCATGGGTATATGAGGCCATCAGCCAGCGTGACTACCCCGTGATCCAGGGTGGCGTGATTTTCGCCGCACTGGTGGTCAGCCTCGTGAACCTGCTGGTTGACCTCAGCTACGCCGCACTTGACCCGCGCATTCAGTACAGGTGACCTCGTGACGACCATCTCCCCCACCCTGACCAAACCCCGCCGCTCCCAGAGTGTCTTCTGGCGCCGCTTCCGCCGCAGCACCCCGGGCAAGGTCGGCGCTGTCATCGTGGCGCTGTTCGTGCTGCTGGCGATTCTGGCCCCGGTCCTCAAGCCCTACGATCCCACCACCGACCGTAACTACCGCATGAACCTCAAGCCGCCCAGCGTCGCGGCGCTGTGGAATAAGGAGGTGGCCGAGACCTACAGGGACCCGGTCACCGGCAAAGTCGACATCTGGGCCGCACCGTTCGGAACTGACAACCTGGGCCGTGGTATCGCCATCCGGGTGATGCACGGCGCCCAGCTGAGTTTGAAGGTCGGGGTCGTCAGCACGGTGCTGGCCCTGGTCGTGGGTTCACTGCTGGGTGTCTTCGCCGGATTCTTTGGCGGCTGGCTGGACAATGCGCTGGGATACTTCTCGGACGTCATGCTGGCGTTTCCAGGAATTCTGCTGGCTATTGGCTTTGCCAGCATTTTCAACGCCAGTGACCCGCCGCCCGCCATAGCCCTGATGGACCGGCTGTTTGCTCTGAACAGTCCGCAGCTGGTGACCGCCATGCTGGCAGTGTCGCTGGTGCAGGTTCCCGTGTACCTGCGCCTGGCCCGTTCGGTGGTACTCAGCGTGCGCGAGCGGGAGTTCGTGCAGGCAGCCGGAGCCCTGGGCGCCTCCCAGGGCCGCACCATTTTCCGGCACGTCCTGCCCAACAGCCTCTCGCCGCTGATTGTGCAGGGAGCACTGAGCATCGCCACCGCGACCATCGAGGTGGCGGCCCTGGGCTTCCTTGGCATCGGGGCTCAGCCGCCCATGCCGGAATGGGGCACCATGATCAGCGACTCGCGTCAGTACTACATCGACGCGCCGTGGACCATGCTGTTTCCGGGGCTGGCCATCTTCCTGACGGTGCTGGGCTTTAACCTGCTAGGTGATGGCCTGCGTGACGTCCTGGACCCGCGCAGTACCCAGTAATCGAGTACCCAGTTGAAGGCGGCCCCTTGAGGCCGCCTTTCTGCGTGGAGTCAGCTGTGTTTTGAGTACCCTCCCTGAGGACGTTTACAGCCACCTTGGAACCAGAAAGGGGCAGCTATAACGCCGCCCCCTTGTACTTTCTCACCCTATTTGCCCACTGAACCGTCCCTCAGGGTTGGGTCGGGCAGGCCTCGACTCCAGGGCGGACTCCACGTGTAAAGCGGCAGCCGTAATTGCGGTCTGCCACCGTCGCTGGAGTCAGAACATCGTCACCCGCAGGCTTCACTCCAGTTTTCTCCCAGACCACCAGATCGTTGAACGCCTGGATCAGTTCGGGGCCAGTGAATTCACAGTGCCCAGCGGCGCGGATAGCCCGCTGGACCAGACGGTCAGCGTTGCCATTGGCCTGCGCCGCCATCCGGTATTTCTGCTGATGAGCGAACGGGACGTAGAAATCTCCCAGGGTATGCAGCGTGAGCACCGGCACGCTGAACTCACCGTTCACGCGGGGAATCCAGCGCAAACCATCAGCGCGGGCCTGGTTGGCCCCGACAGACGCGAAGACGCGCGGAAGAGCTGAGTTGAATGCAAGCTCCTCAGCGGTCGGGGTCGCTCCGCTGGTCCAGCGGTAGGTCACGCCGACATTCCCGTACATGGACTTGTTCAGGATGCCGTTGACCGTGCCGTCCGAGCCTCCCGTGCTGAACACAGCATTCTGCGTTCCAGCCAATCGGAAGCCCAGTTCAAACACCGGTCGGTCACCACCCGTCAGACGCCGGGCCAGTTCGCGCAATCTGGCACCCTGCCCCTCGTTCTCGGTCCAGTGGGTGCCTTCAGTTTCAGTGAACAGCGCCGCCTTGATGGCTGCCAGGCGGGTCTGGTAGTCGGCCTGGGGGAAGGTCCTTGTGCCCTGACCGGCCAGCTGTGCTGCGGCCATGGTGTAGTCGCCCAACCACTGGAACTCGTACTCCTCGTCCATCACACCGCACAGGGGCAAGGAGGCAGCATAGTTCACCTTGTTACGTGCGGTACTCAGTGTCTCTTTTTCGACCGCTGCACCCGCGACGTGGCCGCCCATGGAGAAACCCATGATCAGATACTTGCCCGGCTTGGCATGCTTACCACCGGTCAGGGTGGGAAACGCCAGAGCCAGCGCGTTGGTGTCTTCCACTCCGGCCTGCACGTCGTAGTAGTTGGTCGAGTAACTGCTCGCTGCCCAGGCGTAGCCCTGGCTGAGCAGGTAGGCCCGGATCGAGGGTGGGTCGACGGTCAGGTTCTCACCGGTCCCTCTGTAACCATGAGCGTACATGACCAGGGTGCCGTTCCAGTTGTTGGGCACCTCAATCTGGTAACCCGCCTGACCTTTAAGCCCAGCATAGGTACCCTGATATAACGTCGCGCCCGCCACAGACGCCAGCGTCGGCGTCACGGGTTTGAAAGTGCGGGCGTCGTGCGGGCGGGTCTCGGCCACAGGAACGTTACCGGTCCCGCAACTGGCCAGAAGCAGACTTGCCGCGATCAAGGCCGCAGCGGGACGAACAGAAAAGCGTGGTGCAACAGTCATGAATCCTCCAGGATCAGGGAATGGCAGCTTCGGGACCGACGGAAAACGACAGGATGACGCGGCCCGCGCCGCGCACGTAAAAATTTAATTGTTTTAAACCTTGTGTAATCTACGGCTTTTGGACCACTGTGTGTCAACTCCCCAGATCAGGTGTCAGAGGGGTTCCAGGACCAGCCACCATGGGCCAGCGACGTAAACCCCCCTCCGCCTACGCGTGGTTGCCCACTCCTTGCAACGAAGGAAGAGTTATCAGCGTCCAACCCCGCCCCGTCCGACGGCCTGAATAGTCTGCTAGAGAGTCGAGGGCGCACCTCCAACAAGCAGGCCACATGACGCCGACAGCACGTTGCGTAACCATCAAACAGCAATCAATGCAGTTGCGCGGCGAGTTCGGACAGATCCTGTGCGTGAAAGCGTTGCCCGGTCGCGTGTTCTAACTGCCGGGCCAGCCGGCGGGCGGGCAGGGTTGACAGGTCCAGCGAGGTGGCCCCCGAGGTGCCGACCACGGCGTGTCCGGTCAGGTCTGCCAGCGTGTGATAAGGCTGGAGCAGGCCAGCGGGCAGCGGTCCGCCGGTCAGCACGATCAGATCCGCCCTCTCCGCGAGAGTCGCCAGGGCCGCGTCACGGCGGCTGACCGGAAACGTCCGCACGCCAGCAGGGAGATGACGGGCCGCGCGTTCCGCTTCCGGAAGCGTCTCGGCGGCCACTCCCATGTTTGAAAAGCCCAGCCGCGCCAGCGGAAGCGCCAGCGTGAGATCCACTGCGTCCAGACCAATCAACAGGGCGCCGGCCCCACGCGTGGCATAGCCACTGTCCGTCACTGCGTCACCCAGAGCGTCCGCCAGAGCAAAAATGCCATGGGTCCCCCCTGCAAAGGCCAGGGCGTCCACCCGGCCCACCCGCCGCGCTTCCGCATCCGGGGTGCTGACATCGGGCAGGTGCGACTCCAGGGTAGGGTGCACGATAGCTCCGGTAAAGTGCAGCGACCGACAGGCCTCCAGTGTGGCTCCCAGGTTGTCGGTCGCCACACTCAAAGCCAGCAGACCCAGCCCCCGCAGGGCACGCGCGGCGTCAGGCGGGTAACCGATCAGGGCGAGCGGGGTGTCATAGGGTGCAGGCATTAGCGGAAAGTGTAGCGTGCACCCGCCGGAACGCTGATGCCAGAAACTCCGGACACAGCATGACCGCGCGCTACCGGAATCTACCCTTGACGCCGTAATCCGATAGCAAGTGCCGCTGCGGCGAGTGGCACCAGCGACCGCGTCTGCCCGGTCACTACGCCTCCCAGAATGGTCAGCACGGCGGCCTGCCGGGCCCGCTGAACCCTGATGGGCTGCACCGTCCGGGGAGGATGGTCGCACTCGGCCACAATCAGCTCGGGCTCGATCAGCCGAGGCGCAAGGACCAGCGCCGCGAGCCCTGTCAGCGTGGCTGGCAAAGAAGCACGTGCTCCCCCGCTGACGGCGGGCACCAGGGCGCCAACCATGGGCCACAGGGACGTGGTACCGGGCGTCGTATATGGCGTCACGGCGGGCAACAGCGCGGCTGCCTTCTCGCCGGTTGCCGCAGCCAGCCCGGCCTGCCCGGCCAGAGCTGCCAGATCAACCGTCGTGGGGTCACGCCCAACCGTCCCGGCCATCACGCGAACCGCACTCAGGGCCGCCAGCCCGGGCACGGGATTGCCGGGGCCGCCCATCCACGCGGCTGCCGCTGCCACCGGCAGGGCCACCGTGGCCGTTTCGGGATGGTCGGGGTCCAGCTCACGCGCGGTGGCCCAGGCCAGAAAGGCCGCGCCTCCCACCCCCAACGCGTCGGCCCAGCTTCCGCCCAGCAGCCTTGCCGTGACCGCTGCGGCCAGCGCGCCTCCTGCGGCATACCGGTTGGAGGGATAGCGCAGATCCAGGGGGCGGGCCAGCGCGGACTCCTGGATCAGGGCGGAGGGATTGCTGCTCAGGGCATGGGTCATACGACACGGTATGCCAGCAGCTGTGGGCAGGTGGCCGGCGCTCAAGGTTCGATCAAAGGACGGTGACACACGGCCAAAGGGAGCCCGGAGTCAGCGTGCACAGAGTCCAGCTTCAGGTCGTGTAGTCGGCGTTGATGCTCACATACTCGGCACTCAGGTCACAGCCCCAGGCCTCTCCCGTGGCCTCACCCACGCCCAGGTCAATCTCGAACACAACCTCTTCGACCTTCATGCTCTGGCTGACGGTAGCGTCGTCGTAGGGTAGCGGCCTTCCCGCAAAGACCGGGTGGCCCTGCACGCTGACTTTCATGGCCTCGACCTTCACGGCTGCCCCGCTGCGACCCACCGCCATGATGACGCGGCCCCAGTTGGGGTCGTTGCCATGCACGGCGCTTTTCAGCAGCGGACTGACGCAGCACGTCCGGGCGGCGTTCAGGGCTTCGGCCTCGCTCCGGGCGCCCGACACGCGCACCGTCAGAAGTTTGGTCGCTCCTTCCCCATCGGCGGCAATCTGGCGGGCCAGGTTACGCATGACACCCTCAAGCGCTTCAAGGAATTCGTCCAGAGGGACCGGTCCAGCCTGACCATTGGCCAGCACCAGGGCCATATCGTTCGTGCTGGTGTCTCCGTCCACTGTGACGGCATTGAACGTGCGGGCGACGATGGCCGGAAACGCATCGCGCAGCGCCTGCTGGTCGACCTGAGCGTCAGTGAAGGCAAACGCGAACATGGTCGCCATATCGGGATGAATCATGCCGCTGCCCTTGGCTGTCCCCACGATGCGCGCACCTGTGCTGAGGGTCACCGAGGCCGTCTTGGGGCGGGTATCGGTGGTCATGATGGCCTGCGCGAACAGGTCAGCGCCCCCTCCCAGGTCCTCGGGTAGGTGCTCGATACCGCTGAGCACCCGGTCCATGGGCAGCAGGTGCCCGATGATACCGGTGCTGGCGGTCAGCACACCGTCCTGAGGCACGTTGAGTACGCTGCCCAGCGCGTCGGCCATATCGGCGTTGTCGGCCGCACCACGGGTACCGGTCGCGGCGTTGGCGTTGCCGGCATTGACCAGCAGCGCACGCACCGGCCCGCCCTCACCATACAGGTCGCGGTTGCGGGTCACGCAGGCAGCCGCAGTGGTGCTGCGGGTGCCCGCGAAGGCCCAGGTGCAGTCGGCGTCGGACGCCACAGTGCTCAGGTCGGTCCTGCCGCTGGGCTTGATCCCGGCCGCAAGGGCCGCCGCGCGAAAACCGGTGGGAAGCTGAAGCTCGGTCATGGGAAGAGTCTAGCGGCCGGCCGGCATGGACTCTGGGCCGCAGGGGCGCGGTCAAGCCGAGGCCAACCTTCCTGGACCGGCCTTTCATCGATACTGGGCATTCATGACAGCTGCGGACATGATCATCGTGGGCGCCGGATCGGCCGGGTGTGTGCTGGCCCGCCGGCTGCTTGACGCGGGGCTGAAAGTGCTGCTACTGGAGGCTGGCGGGCGCGACAGCAGTCCCCTGATCCGGGCACCGGGTGCGTTTTCGCGGCTGTTTCGCAGCCGTCACGACTGGGCGTTCGAGACCACCCCGCAACGCCATGCCCATGGCCGGAGGCTGTACTGGCCGCGGGGCAAGGTGCTGGGCGGCAGCAGCGCCATCAACGCGACCATCTGGATCCGTGGCTCACGTCAGGACTTCGACGGCTGGGGTGACGGGTGGACCTGGAACGATGTACTGCCAGCATTCCGCGCGCTGGAGCGCTACCACGGTCTGCCGGACCCGGCGCGTGGCACGGCGGGTGAACTGCCGGTCGGATCCCGCACCGCGTCGCACGAACTGTCTCACGCCTTCGTCCACTCGGCCGCGCAGGCTCTCGGGGTTCCGGAAGTCGGCACCTTCAACTCCGGGACACTCCAGGGTGCCGGTCTGCTGGAAAGCAACCACTGGCGCGGTGAGCGGGTCAGCGCGTTCCAGGCCTTCCTGCGCCCGGTGCTGCATCATCCCAACCTGACGGTCCTGACCGGTGCGCGCGCCCTGGAACTGCTGTGGACCGGTTCCCGGGTCCGGGGCGTGCGCCTGCGCTGGCAGGGCCGGACCATCGACGCTCCGGCCGGAGGTGTGGTCCTGAGCGCAGGGGCGGTCCAGACCCCGCAGCTGCTGATGCTTTCGGGAGTGGGACCGCGCGCGGTCCTGGAGCGTCACGGACTCCGCGTGCAGGTGCACCTGCCGGGCGTTGGCGAAGGGCTGCAGGATCATTTGGCTGTCCCGGTGATCTTCAGTTCCAGCCGCCCTTCCCTGGAAGCCATGCCTGAAGCCGAGGCTGCGCTGCGGTATCTATGGAACCGCAGTGGCCCGCTCAGCAGCAACGTGGCCGAAGCCTGTGCCTTCTGGAACTCAGCGGGTGGGGCTGACCCTTGCGTAGAACCTGATACCCAGTTCCTGTTCGGACCCGCATACTTCCGCGACCATGGCTTGCGCCGCGAACCGGGTCACCACTTTTCGGTCGGTCCTGTTCTGGTCGCTCCGTACAGCCGGGGCCGCATTACCCTGGCGTCGGATAACCCGCTGGTCGCCCCAGTGATTGACCCCGGGTACCTGAGTGATGACCGGGATCTATGCCGGCTGATCGCCGGTGTCCGGCAGGCTCGCGTGATTGCACAGGCAGCCCCGCTGGCCCACTCCTGCCGGCACGAGGTTCTTCCTGGAACCGACGCTCAGGACGACCCCGCATTGGAGGCCTTCGTGCGCGAGGAGTGCTCGACCCTCTATCACCCGGTGGGCACCGCTGCTCTGGGTGAGGGCGACCACACTGTCGTGAACCGGGACCTCGCGGTCCACGGGACCCAGGGCCTGTGGGTCGCGGACGCCAGTGTCATGCCTCAGGTCATCCGGGCCAATACCAATGCGACCAGCATGATGATCGGGGAGCGTGCTGCAGAGTTGATTACCAGATCAACAACGTGAAGCTGGTTGAGGTGGGCTGACTGGCAGATGACGGGTCTTCCACGTTCCTCATACGCGCTTCATGAGCAGGGCAGTAACGGCAGCTAGGGTGAGGCCACATGAAGCGTGCTCTGCTTGTCACCCTGTCCGCCGCCACTGTTCTGTCCGGCATGGCCGCGGCGGTTCCCGTGAAACTCGGCATTCTGCCTGTCACCGTGGAACCCAACGCCAAGCTGCTGACCCTGACCGCCGAGGGGATCCGCAAAGCCTTTCCCTCGGCCGCCGGCCGGCCTGATGTGGTGTTTGTCACGGAAGACCGTAAGGTCAGCGTCGCGTTCGAATGGCGCGAAGGCAAGCTGGCGACCAACGAAGTCGAGAAACTGGTCGCCCAGTTCCCCACCCTGATCCGGGCGCAGGTTCCCAACATCAAATCCCTGAAGGCCAACGTGCTGCAGCAGGGCGGGACTTCGTGGGCACAGTTCGTGTTCACCACCCCCGGGCAGGGTGACGAATTGCGCCGCGAGCTCCTGATGACCAGCCTGAACGGCCGCCTTCTGGTGGTGACAGTTGCGGGCAATGTCAAGGACTACAGCCGCAACGAAGCGGTCATCAAGAACCTGACCGGTAGCGTGCGCCTGAACTGAGACCAGGCGATCCTGGGCGGAAAGCCCAGAAAGTTCACTATGATGGCGGACGTGCAGATTATATCGGCTGTTCAGCCCCTTGAGGACACTGTGCTGGTGTCCCGCCATGGGGGCGTGGTCGCCGAGCGGGCCCGTTGGCAGGGCCAGGATGTCTTTGTCAAAACACTTGAGTCCAGGGACATAGCCACGGCCAGGCGGTTCGAACATGAAGGGGCCGTGGCCTCGCGCCTGAATCATCCCCAGCTGGCGGCGCTGCTGGCCCGCTCACCCACGCAGCTTCTGTTTTCCTGGATCGAGGGCTGCACGCTGCGTGAACGGGTCGAGCAGGGCCCACTGGCGGTGCCGGAAGCCCTGCGGATCACGGCCGGCGTCCTGCGTGGCCTGTGCGAACTGCATATGTATGGAATCACCCACCAGGACTTGAAGCCTGAAAACGTGATTGTAGCTGCAAGCAGGCCGGAGGCCGCTGCGGTGCGCCTGATTGATTTCGGGATGAGCCACGCCCGCGACCTGCCGCTGGATATTCACCGGGGCACCCGCATGGGCACGCCGCATTTCATGGCGCCGGAACAGTTCCGCGGACTGCGGGGAGAGCCGCGCAGCGACCTGTATTCGGCGGGCGTCCTGCTGTTCGACTGTCTGGCAGGACATCCGCCCTACGAGGACGCCATGGGATGGCTGGCGGGGCTCCATGACCAGCGGGCACCGTTGCCTGGCCCCGGGGCGCTGCATCCTCTGATGCTGGCCTCGCTGCAGCGCGAGCCTCAGGACCGCCCGGAGAGTGCGCAGGCCATGCTTGGGTGGCTGTCGCAGGTGGCGGGCAGCCTGGGCGTGGATCTGGACGCCCATGGTGACCCGACCCCGAACAGCTGACTGCGCCCCGGGATACAGTCGGGACGTGGCGCTGCTCGCATTTACCGGAAACCGTTTTCTGGCCGACGAAACCCTGCGTGACTCCCTGCGTGCCCGTGGCCTCAACCCCCGGGAACTGCCCCGACTGGGGGGCGAGGACGTCACTGCCGAGCAGCTGCGGCCACATCTCTCTCCAGGGCTTTTCGGTGATGGCGGCGTCATTGTCGACCTGGAGGGGGTCAAGCCCGACAAGGCGCTACTGGAACTGCTGACGGGCGCAGGGGTGACAGTAGCCCTGCTCGACGAGGCGCCGCCCGCCACCCGCGTCAAGCTGTACGAGAAACATGGCGAAGTCATTCCTTCCCCCGCGCCCAGCAAGCCCAGCGACGTGACCGGGTGGGTCGTGCAGCGTGCCAAGAAGGCCGGACTTCCACTGGAGCGCGACGCCGCCGCCTACCTGGGCGAGGTTTTCGGGCCTGACCTGGCAGGCATCGTGGGTGAGCTCAACAAACTGGCCCTGCTGGACGGCGGCCTGGACCGGGCCACCGTCCAGCGGGTCGTTGGCCGGGAACCGCCCGGCGACAGCTTTGCCATGCTGGGCGCCGCAACAGCGGGACGTCCCGGCGAAGCGGTCACGCAACTGCGCCGCCTGCTGGCCTCTGGAGAGGATCCCTTCAAGCTGATGGGCGCGGTGATCTGGCAGTACAGCCTGGTGGCCCGCTGCGTGGCCCTGCTGCAGGAAGAAGGCCGGGTGACCGAGGCCGTGGCCGCGCAGCGGCTAGGCGTCAAGCCGTACCCAGCCAAAAAGGCCCTGGATGTGGCCCGGCGGCTGAACGAAAGCCGTATGCGTGGACACCTGGGCCGCATCCTGGAGGCGGACCTGGGAATGAAGCGCGGCCTCGACGCCACCATGGTGCTGGAGAGGCTGATTGTGCAACTGAGTGTGTGACGGCTTTCCGGATTGCCTAACGACCGTTAGGCTGTAAGGGTCTGTCTCTACTCTGGTAAATTGTACTCAGTTCAAACTATGGTCTGCTGCGCGGTGCGGCGACCTCACAGGAGCGCACATGGACTTCACCCTGAACGACGAACAACGCCAGTTGCAGCAGCTTGCCCGCGATTTTGCGCGCAGAGAGATCATCCCTATTGCAGCCGAATATGACCAGAAAGAGGAACTGCCGTGGCAGGTCGTGGAAAAAGCGTTCGAGGTCGGGCTGCTCAACCCCACCATCCCCGAACACGCCGGCGGACTGGGCCTGGGTATGTTCGACGAGTGCCTGATCGGTGAGGAGCTGGCCTACGGCTGCATGGGCATCTACACCACTCTGATGGCCAGCGAACTGGGCATTGCGCCCATCCTGATCGGCGGCACCGAGGAGCAGCAGCAGCGCTTCCTGGGCCCCCTGACCGAGAATGCGGGCCTGGCTGCCTTCGCCCTGAGCGAGCCGAACAACGGTTCGGACGCTGCGGCGATGCACACGACCGCCGTACTCGACGGGGACGAGTGGGTCCTCAACGGCACCAAGATGTGGATCAGCAATGGCGGGCTGGCCGAAATAACGGTGGTGTTCGCTACCACCGACCGGCAGGGCGGGCATAAGGCCACGGTTGCCCTGGTTGTTCCCAAGGATGCGCCCGGCTTCTCGTACAACAAGATCAAGCACAAGATGGGCCAGCGGGCGAGTCTGACCTCGGAACTCGTCTTCGAAAACGTCCGTGTTCCCAGAGAAAACCAGCTGGGCGGCCTGGGCGACGGCTTTAAAATCGCCATGAAGACCCTGGACAAGACCCGCATTCCCGTGGCGGCCGGCAGTGTCGGGATTGCCCGCCGTGCGATGGACGAGAGCATCAAGTACGCCAAGGAGCGCGAGGCCTTCGGCAAGCCTATCGCGCAGTTCCAGGCCATTCAGTTCAAGCTGGCCGAGATGGCCATGGGCATCGAAACGGGCCGACTGATGTACCAGAAAGCCGCCTGGCTGGTGGACCAGGGCCTGCCGCACGGCTTTGAAAGTGCCATTGCCAAGGCCTACTGCTCGGAAATGGCCTTCGACTCGGCCAACGAGGCCATTCAGGTTCACGGAGGCTACGGCTACGTCGGGGAATACCCGGTCGAGAAGCTGCTGCGCGACGTCAAACTCAACCAGATCTACGAGGGCACCAACGAGATCCAGCGTGTGGTGATCAGCCGCAACCTGCTGCGCTGAGAACGGTATGTCGTTCCGTCGACGGGATGAGGCACTCCCGTCGACCCCACTCCCCGCCTGTTGCGCTTGGCCGCTCCACTCGCCCCACAGCAGGCGACCGTCGAAACACTCAACTGCTGTGATGATCACGATGAGGGGAAAATCGGCGAAGAGAGATGGGATCTGTACCGGAGAGGGACTGGGGATACCTCAGTCCCTCTCCGGTCTGCTCAGCCGATGGGGGTGGTCAACACGCCCAGGCCCTCGACCTCGACTTCTACCGTGTCGCCGCTCTGCAAGGCGCCCACTCCCTCCGGGGTGCCCGTCAGCACCACATCACCCGGTTCCAGCGTCACGAACCGGGTGATGTATACCAGGATGTCCACCACGGGAAAGATCATCTGGGCTGTGCGTCCATCCTGGCGCGTTTCACCATTGACCCGGGTCTGCACCCGGACGTCGGCCGGATCGAACTCAGTTTCCAGCCACGGCCCCAGCGGACAGAACCGGTCCGCCGCCTTCGCGCGGAACCACTGCAAGTCGGTCTTCTGCAGGTCCCGGGCCGTCAGGTCCAGACCGCAAGTAAAGCCAGCCACGTGGTCCAGGGCCGTGTCCGGGCTCAGGTCCCGCGCCCGCTTCCCAATGACCAGCGCCAGTTCGCCTTCGAAATGAAAGTTGTCGGTCCAGTCAGGACGCATCACCGTTCCGCCGGGTTCCGCCAGGGTGTTGGGTCCCTTGAGGAAGATCCCCGGCTCTTTCGGGAGGTCGCCCGTGTCGTTGCCCAGTTCCCGGATGTGGTCCAGGTAGTTGCGGCCCACGCACACGATCTTGCTGGGCTCTGCGGGAACAAGCAGGGCTGCCGGATCGAAGGGGACGGTCTCTCCGGTCGGCGTCTCCCCCATCCCACCACTGAGAAGTACCGTGTCCTGCTGCAGCTGACCCCAGCGGGCCTGCCCCTGATGAAGAATCCTGACGAGACGCATGCCCGTAAGATACCGGGCATCGGCAGCCTGTGGGCGCGTGCCGCCCGAACACGCCCCAGCTTTCTGAATACCAGGCTGTCAGGCTTACTCGAAGTCCGCTTCGTCCAGGCTGCTCTGCTCCAGGGCCTGGATGTCCAGCAGGACCACATTCTGGCCACTGACTTTCAGCAGACCTTGACGCTCCATCTTGCGCATCACGCGCGACACGGTCTCGCGGCTGGCACTGATGCGCTGCATGATGTCCTGGGTGCCCAGCGGCAGTACCTCCGGCTGGGGAACCCCTGCCTGCACCCGCTGCCGGTGCAGGTGCGTGAAGACATGGGCCAGGGCCGCTTCAGTGTTCAGGCCAAAAGCGATCAGCTCGTCGTTGAGGTAGGTGATGCGCTGGGCCAGCATGGCGCTGAGGTTCCACAGCACCAGCGGATGCCGGCGCAGAATCTGTGAAAAATGGTCGCGGTAGAGCATCAGGGTGCTCACGTCGGTCAGGGCCATGACAGTCGCGCTGCGTTCACCGGCAGCGGCCAGCACAGCAGTTTCACCGATCACGCCCGGGGCGTAGACATCGCCCATGACGCGTTCACGGCTGCCCAGACTGACCCGGCTGACCCGCACGGCACCACTGGTGAGCAGGTAGAGGGCTTCTCCCTGGGCGTCTTGTTCCAGCACGGTGTCGCCCGCCTGGAAATTCCGGGGGGTCACAACACGGGCAGCTTCACGCACAGCGTCTTCAGGCACGCGCTGGAAAAGGGGGGAGCATTTCAGGGTGTCCAGCAGGTCCACGGGCGCAGTGTAGCGTCCCATTGTGCCTAAGGCACAGACGCATACCCCAGGTAGGCCAGATGCCCTAGCATGCGCCGCGTGACGCACTCTCCCGCTACAGCCCACCCGCCGGTCCTGCACGCCCGGGATCTCCGACACGGTTTCGCCGGCACGGAAGTACTGCACGGCGTGACCCTGGAAGTGTGGCCCGGCGAGGTCGTAGCGGTCACCGGTCCCAGCGGCAGTGGCAAAAGTACCCTGCTGCATCTGCTGGGCGGACTGGACACCCCCCAGCTGGGCGAGGTCTGGTGGGCAGATGAACGTGCCGACACACTCGATACCCAGACCCGCGCCCAGCGGCGGGCCGGGCGGGTCGGGCTGGTCTTCCAGCACCACTACCTGCTCGAAGACCTGAGCGTGCTGGACAACGTGCTGATCCCCTGCCGGCTGGCCGGCCAGGACCACCCTGGCCGGGCCCAGGAGCTGATTGCCCGTGTGGGCCTGCAGGGCCGGGAGAACAGCCTGCCTGGCGTGCTGAGTGGCGGGGAGCGGCAGCGCGTGGCGGTCGCCCGGGCCCTGGCCGCCCGACCGGCAGTCGTGCTGGCCGACGAACCGACCGGGAGCCTGGACCGCGCCAACGCTGAATTGGTCGCGGCCCTGCTGGTCAGTCTGGCGCGGGAAGAAGGCGCGGGTGTGCTGCTTGTCACCCACGATGACCGGCTGGCCGCGCACGCTGACCGCACCCTGCACCTGCTTGACGGTCAATTTACGGACGCCTGAGCTTCTGCACCTTACGGCGTGGTACGGGTGCCGCGTTCATAAGCAGGCACGACTGGGGGCTTGACCCCCATGGCAACGGCCGCCTTCCACATCCAGTGCGGATCGCCCAGCAGCGGTCGGCCCAGAGCGATTAGGTCAGCGTCACCGTTGAGCAGCAGGCCCTCGGCCCGTTCGGGGGTGTCGATCATGCCAACGGTCATGACCGCGAGTTCTGGAACCTCACGGCGGATCAATGCCGCGAAAGGCGTCTGGTAGGCCGGCCCCACGGTGATGCGCTGTTCCGGCGTCAGGCCGCCACTGCTGATGTCCAGCGCATCGACCCCCTCGTAGCGCAGCAGCCGGGCAAGTTCTACCGTCTGAAACTCGTCCCAGCCGCCAGGAGCCCAGTCGGTGGCACTCAGGCGTACGAACAGCGGCTTGTGCGAAGGCCAGTTCCCACGCACAGCCCGTACGACTTCCAGCAGCAGGCGGACGCGGTTTTCGAAGGAGCCTCCGTAACTGTCGGTCCGGCTGTTGGCCAGCGGCGACAGGAACTGGTGAAGCAGATACCCGTGGGCGGCGTGAACCTCCACAACGTCAAAGCCAGCCACCTCTGCCCGGCGCGCCGCGGCCGCGAAGTCAGCCGTGACGCGCGCAATGTCGTCTGTGGTCATGGCGACCGGCACCGGGTACAGCTCGTGGAAGGCTTGCCCGTCCGGACCAATCACCGTCCAGCCCCCCTGCTCGACGGGCACGACGCCCCGGCCACGCCAGGGGGCATGCGTGCTGGCCTTACGCCCCGCGTGCGCCAGTTGCACGCCGATCACGGCGCCGTGGGCATGGGCGAAGTCGGTAATGCGGCCCAACGGGAGAATCTGCGAGTCATCCCACAGGCCCAGGTCCTCGGGGCTGATGCGGCCCTCGGGTGAAACGGCGGTGGCTTCGGTAAAGATCAGGCCCACACCGCACAGCGCGAACTGGCCCAGGTGAACCTGATGAAACTCGTTGGCCAGTCCGTTGTGCGCGCTGTACATGCACATTGGAGACAGCACCACCCGGTTGGGCAAAGTCAGGCCGTGAATTTTCAGAGGGGTAAACAGAAGGGGCGTCGCGCTGGCACTGGGCTGGGTCACCTGCCCAATCTAGAACCCGGGCGCCGGCGGCAGAAGCCCGCGTGCTTAAGCGTGGGATCATGCTCGGGCCGCCCGGCCCCTTACCGTGGACGGATGGACGAAACACAGTTCCAGCAGGGCCTGGCCAGACGCCGCCGCATCATGGGTGCCAAGTAGGTGGAACGCGCCTTTCCCCATACACAAGAGGTCCAAGAGGGTGAATTTGCCTTTGGACAGGACTTCCAGCGCTTTATGACCGAGTACGCGTGGGGTGCGGTGTGGGGCCGGGGCAACCTTACCGACCGGGAGCGTCACATGGTGACTCTGGGCATCCTGGCTGCCCTGGGCAGAGAACGCGAATTCGAAGGCCATGTCCGGGCCACCCGCCAGACCGGCGGCAGCCCGCGTGACCTGAGCGACGTGCTGCATCAGGTGGCGGTCTATGCCGGTGTCCCGGCTGCGCTGAGTGGGGTTAACGCTGCACAGCCGGTGTACGACACTCAGGAGGAATGATCAGAGATCTTCACGGCCAGACCCGGTGAGCAGCCCAGGCTTCCTGGCGGCTCCGGGCTGTCTGGTGAGCCAGCTTCCAGAACGCCGCCTCATGCTGGTGCACGGAGCCCAGGTCGCCCCCATGGGCTGAGGTCGTGTCAGGGAGCGGCAGGCGGGCCAGCAGGCTCCCGTCTTCGTGCCCTTCCGCTCTCACGCCGGCCTGCCACGCTGCACGCACCAGATGTTCGTAGGCCCGTGCCAGACGTTGCAGTGCCGCGACATCCGGAACGTAAACCCAGGGCCCGGCCTCTCCCAGCAGCGCCAGAAGTCCGGGCCCTTCGGTGCGCCACAGCAGTCCAGGCAGTTCTCGGGCTGGCCCCACCAGGGTCAGCCAGGGCCGGGGACGCAGCAGATCCACGACCATGTGCGGCTCGTGCCCGGTCCTGTTGCCTGCCTGCCGGGCATCTTCAGGAGAAAACACGTCATGCAGCTCGGTCAGGTGGGTCAGAGCGGCGGGTGGCAGTGAGACAGGCTCAGGGCGCCGGCGCGACCACCACATCAGCTGCTCGCGCTGGTGTAGCTGGCAACCGCCCTGCGCCACAGCAGCCGCGTCAGCAGCCACAGCACCAGGGCCACCAGCGGAGAGGCCAGAGCAACCGACGGAGAAAGCCGGCTGGTCATGGCCTGCGCCGGAACGGTCGTGATAAAGGCCACCGGCACCACGAAGGTCAGCACGAAGCGGACCGGTACCGGGAAGGCCGAGACCGGGAAGCGGGCCGCACCGAACACGCCATTGAACAGTTCGCTGACGTTCTGGGTCTTGACGAACCAGAATGCGGTGGTGGACAGGCCCAGCCAGATGCAGTACACGATGACCAGCGCCGAGAGGTACAGCAAAGCGGCCGTCAACACGCCACCCGCCGTGACCGTCAGACCCGCCGAGGCGTACAGCAGCAGGCCCAGTCCGATCAGGATATCCGGGAAGCGCAGCACGTTCAGGTGCCGGGTACTGACATTGAACTGCGCGTCCACCGGTTTGAGCAGGGTGAAGTCCATATTCCCGGTGCGGATGGTCTCCGCGATCTTGGACATGTTGGGCTGCACGAACACACTAATAAAGCCCTCAGTCAGCATAAAAAAGCCGGTCACCAGCAGGGCTTCACGGTAGGTCCAGCCACCGACCCCCTGCGCCCCGGGCTGCGAGAACAGCAGGCTGATCCCCAGCAGCGCCACCCCGGCTTCTCCCAGGCTGGCCAGCACCGCGCCCACAAAATTGGCCCGGTATTCCAGCTGCGCTGACACCGTTGCCCCGATAAAGATACGCATCAGGCGCAGGTGGCGCCTCATGCCCCCACCGCCCCGTATTTGCGCAGGCCGGCGCGCCAGACTGCAGCGCGAAGAAACCAGAACACCACCAACCAGACCAGCAGTACCCCGGCGCCCTGCCACGCCTGCTCCGGCGTGGCCTTGCCGGCCAGCAGTTGCGCCGGCAGGCCCAGCATGTAGGGAAAGGGGGTCCAGCGGGCGATGTCCTGTACCCAGAGGGGGTAAAACGACAGGGGTGCAAACATTCCGCCAAGTGCGGCGTAGATCAGCCAGACCAGTTCCTGAAAGCTGGTGTTGCTCTCGGTCCAGAAGGCCAGCAGCCCGATGGTGTATTCCCACAGAAAGCGCGCGGTAAAGCCCAGCGCCGAGAGCCCCAACGCCGCCGGGTAGGCCCAGAGCTCCCCGGTAAACTGCGCGCCGGAGAGCCAGGTCATCAGGCCCAGCAGCGTCAGCATCGGCAGGATCCGGATGAAACGCTCGGCCACGTGCGAGGCGTAATGGTGCCACATGGGGTCCATGGGGCGCAGCAGTTTGGGCGAGAGCAGGCCCTGCCGGATTTCCAGATCCAGTTCCCAGGCGACCCACACGACCAGCAGCTGCGACACGAACCAGGTGCTGATGAAATAGGTCGCGAACTCGGCAGGCGCGTAGCCGTTCACCGTGCCGTCGGGCCTGCTCTGGGCCTGCGCCATCCAGACCAGCATCATCACGATGCTCAGGGTGCCCGAGAGCATCCAGATCACGACCTCAGCGCGGTACTCGGCCATCTCGGCAAAACGCGTGGCGAACAGCACCCGGACCTTGTGCCACAGCCACCTCATGCGGGAACCTCGGCCTTTGCCCCGAACAGTTCGGCCATCACGGCCTCGATAGGTGGGTCTTCCACAGTGAGGTCTGCCACGTCCAGATCGGAGAGCAGCCGTGCGGCGCGGGCGCTGACCTCGGCACGGGGCACCCGCAGTTCTGCGCTGAGCCCGTCAGAGCTGACCACCGTGCCATAGGCGGCGAGCTGGGCGCCGCTGACCGGCTGCCGGAACTGCAGCCGGACCGTCTTGCCCCCCGAGCCCTGTTCGGCGAGCCGGCCCAGGTCACCGTCAAAGACCAGCTGGCCCTGGTCGATCACCAGGATGCGCCGCGCCAGAGCCGTCACGTCCGCCATGTAATGACTGGTAAGCATGACGGTGGCGCCGTAACGCTGGTTGTAGTCGCGCACGAATTCCCGCACCGCCTCCTGCATGTTCACGTCCAGGCCAATGGTCGGCTCGTCCAGGAACAGGATTTTCGGGCGGTGCAGCAGTGCGGCCGCCAGCTCGCACTTCATGCGCTCACCCAGCGACAGTTTGCGCACCTGTTTTTTCAGAATGCCTTCCAGGCCCAGGACCCCGGTAAACTCCCGCATGGTCGCGTGGTACTGGTCGTCGGGAATCTCGTAGATGGCCTGATTGACCAGAAAGCTGTCCAGGGCCGGCAGGTCCCAGATCAGCTGCTGCTTCTGGCCCATGACCAGCGTGATCTGCTTGAGAAAGGCGGTCTCGCGCCGGCGCGGCTCGAAGCCCAGCACCCGGGCCTCGCCACCTGAAGGATGCAGCAGGCCCGAGAGCATCTTGAGGGTCGTGGTCTTGCCGGCGCCGTTGGGCCCGAGAAAGCCCACAATCTCTCCGGGAGCCAGGTCAAAGGACACGCCCCGCACCGCCTCCACGTGTCTGGTCTTGCGGTGCACGAAAGCGCGCAGGCTGCCCACGAAGCCCGGGTCCTTCTCGTGGACCGCGTACTGTTTGCGCAGCTCCCGCACATGGACCGCAGCAGCGTCCGGAGAAAGAAAGGTCATAGTGGCCCTCAGGGTAGGTCAGCCGGGGCGCATCTGCGCATAGCTAGGCCAGTTTGCGTAACCGAAACAACGAGACCAGCACCCCAGCCGACCGGGCCGGATATTTCGTTCATTACGTGCCGGCGTGTTCCTGTCTCAGTCACGGAAACCGGGCGGGCAACAGGCCTAGGCTCAGGGCATGAGCAGCCCCGCCGCGCCTCCAGCGGCCGTGACCCCTACCTCTCCCCCGCCGACCCCGCTGGCGCTGTTCCAGCTGTTTTTGAGTGTGGCGCTCTCGGGGATCGGCGGCGGGCTGCCGGCCCACACCCGGCGCGCGGTCCATGCGCGTGGCTGGCTGACTGACGTGGAGTTTGCCGAGTCCTATACCCTGGCGCAGCTGACCCCCGGGCCCAACGCCGTCAATCTGGCGGCGATGATCGGCGCTCGCCTGTGCGGACGGATGGGCGCCCTGACATCCGTCCTGGGCGTGCTTCTGCCCGGGCTGGTGGCCATGCTGGGCGTGACGGCAGTAACGCTGGGTCTCCCGGGCGGCCTCCCCGGGCCGGTACAGAGTGCCCTGCGTGGGGCCGCCTGCGCCGCTCTGGGTGTCATTCTCACAGCCGCCCTGCCGGTGGCCCGCGTGGGCGCGGGTGTACGCGGCGGCGCCGTCGTCATGGCGCTGACCTTTCTGGCCCTTGGCGTGCTGCGCCTGCCCTTGCTGCCGGTGCTGCTGGTCATGCTGAGCGCCGGGCTGATCATCCACCGCCCGCGCCCGGTTTCTGGGAGTCCGCAGTGACCTCAGCTGACCCCAGCTTGTTCTGGGCGCTGCTCTACGAGTTCACGCGGCTGGGGCTGATCAGTTTCGGCGGGGCCAACATCGCCGAGATGGAGCGGGTCCTGGTCGGACAGCGCGGCTGGATCGACGCCCAGACCCTGGCCAACGGCTTTGCGCTGGGGCAGGTGATGCCCGGACCGAACATGCTGGCCGTTACCCATTACGGTTTCGCGGTGGGCGGCTGGTCCGGGGCGAGCGCGGCCACGCTGGGCTTCTACGTCCCCACGGCCCTGATTAGTGCAGCGGTCGCGCTGCTGTGGCGCCGGCACAGTGCTCATCCCTGGGTCAGCGCCTTCCGTGACGCCCTGCTGCCCTTCGGGGCCGGCGTGCTGCTGGCCGGGGCCCTGGTGCTCGGTCAGGGCAGCGTTCAGGGATGGCCGGAGCTGCTGCTGGCCGTGCTGGCCTTCGTGCTGCTGTGGCGCACCCGCCTGAATGCCGCCGTGGTGGTGCTGGCGGCAGCGGCGGCCGGCGCTCTGCTGGGCCTGTGACATCGAGGCCGCGGCCCAATACAGGTACACTCCCCAGGATGTCGAGTGCTGTGGATGGCCGCTGTTGAAACCCTGGGTGCCGCTGGGCCGGGCGCCGATTCCCGGAACGGGGGACGAGTTGCTGCTCTGGCAGCGCGGCGACGAATTCAGTATCCGGATCTCGGGGTACGTGAGCGAGTTGATGAACAGCCGCCAGCACGGTTCCGAGGAAGCGCTGGCCACCTATGCCTGCCCGGCCATCGCACAGCGGGCAGACGCCCGGGTCCTGGTGGGTGGCCTGGGAATGGGCTTCACGCTGGCTGCGGCTCTCCGGTCAGTGGGGCCAGACGCGACTGTTACGGTGGCTGAACTGGTACCCGAGGTGGTCGAGTGGAACCGGGGGCCGCTGGGAAGCGCGGCAGGGCACCCGCTGGACGACCCCCGCACCCGCGTGGCGGTGGGTGACGTGGCTCAGGTGATCCGCTGTCAGCCCTCCGCCTTCGACGCAATTCTGCTGGACGTGGACAACGGCCCCGAAGGCATGACGCAGGAGGACAATGACTGGCTCTATGCCCCTAAGGGCCTTGCGGCAATCAGGGCGGCCCTGAAGCCGGGCGGGGTGCTGGCGGTCTGGAGCGTCGAGGCGGTACCGCGCTTCACCACGGCGCTCAACCGGGCCGGATTCACCGTGCATGTCCGTACGGCGCGTGCCCGGGGTGACCGGGGAGCAAAGCACACCATCTGGATTGCCCGGGTCCCTGTAGAGGCGCGTACAAAAAGCAGATAGTCAGTCTGTTCTGGTGTCGGGACCGGCCACTGTTCCAACGGAAACTGACGGATCCGTGCCTTTCAGGCAGGCTTTCAACCTCCCATGAAGAAGCGGGCAGTGACCTGATGCAACTGTTCGACAGCCTGCAGGCTGTCGAAGGTGTGCCCCGCACCTGGAATTCCCGTCGCGTCACAGCCCAGGGCCTCGGCATAGCGCACGCCATACTCTGGGGGGCAGGTCTCGTCAGCGTCACCGTGCACGACGTGCGCCACCCCGCTCCAGGCAGCCGCGGCTTCCAGGGGCCGGACACGAGTCACCTCCATCAGGAACTCGCGGCCCAACGGCCAGCCGTTCATGTCCGTTATGGTGCTGGGCATGTAGCCTCCGCGAAGGTGTGCCAGCCACAGCTCGGGCAGGGCGGGCGCCCACAGCGCCAGACGATGGGGCCGTACCTGCGCCAGGGACAGCGAGGCCACCATGGCGCCCATGCTGAAGCCCAGCAGCATCACACGTTCGGGGTCCAGACGTGGTTGACGGCGCATGTACTCGAACGCCGCCACGGTGTCCTGCACTTCCCGGCTGACCGTCATTTCGCTGAAGTCGCCCTGAGATTCGCCACTGCCCCGAAAATCGAAACGCAGGCTGGCGACGCCACTGGAGGCCAGCAGGCGTGAAAACAGCACGAAATTCCGGTGGGGCTCGACCCGCTGGCCGGTAAAGCCGTGCAGCAGCACCACACTGGGCCAGCCGCTGGCCGGCGGCGTCCCGTCAGGGGTGTGAAGCATGCCGTACAGACGCTGACCGTCCACCGTGAACTGCGCAAACTCTTCCATGGCGAGGATTCTGACACTGCGTCCAGCCGGCCCGCCTGCCAAACGGCTTGAGGGAATCTGAAGGGCGCCTGGCGGCACAGCAACATGCCAACCGGTCGCCCCTGCCGCGTCCTTAAGGCGTCAGGCGGTGACGGTCGCGTGGGAAGGCGCGGGCATAGCGCACGTTGCTGATGCCCAGCAGCTTGGCCGTCAGACGCTCGGCACCGATGGCAAAGCCCCCGTGGGGCGGCATGCCGTACTTGAAGACCTCGGTGTAGCCGGTCAGGGTCTCGGGGTTGAGCTTGTAGGCGGCGATCGAGTCCATCAGCATCGCATGGTCGTGGATGCGCTGCCCCCCCGAGGTGATCTCGATGCCTCGGAACAGCAAGTCAAAGCCGCGCGTCAGGTCGCCCTCGTCGGGGTGGGCGTAGAAGGGCCGGGCCGCACGCGGGTATTTGGTGACAAACACGAAGTCGCTGCCCTCGGTCTCGGCGTAATGCTGGCACAGCAGGCGCTCGGCCTCGGGGTCCAGGTCCTTGCCGCCGACCGGATGGGCGTACTTGTCGCCCACGAGTTCCCGGGCGTCCATCAGGGTAATGCGCGGAATATGTACCGGCACGTCGGGTATGGTAGCCCCCAGCAGCGCGAACTCGGTCTCGCAGCGTGCACTCAGACGGGTCATGATGGCCGCCAGCAGGCGGTTTTCCAGCGCCATCACGTCTTCCTCGTCCTCGATAAAGCCCATTTCCACGTCCAGCGACAGGTACTCGTTAAGGTGACGGCTGGTGGCATGTTCCTCAGCGCGGTAGACCGGCGCGACCTCAAAGACCCGCTCGAACACACCCACCATGATCTGCTTGTACAGCTGTGGGCTCTGCGCCAGGTAGGCCGGCTGACCGAAGTAGTCGATGGGAAACAGGTTCGCGCCCCCCTCAGCCCCGGCCGAGACGATCTTGGGCGTGCTGATCTCGGTGAAGCCCTCGGTCATCAGGTGGTCGCGGAAAGCAGCGACCAGCTCGGCCTGCACCTTCAGCGCGGCCCGCTCCTTGAGTCCACGCACACTGACCACCCGGTAGTCCAGCATGGTCTCGGGGTTGACGTTCCACTCCATCTTAGGGATCTCAACCGGAGTCGGGGCAGTGGCCGCCGAAATAACCCGGAAGCTCTCGACCTGCACCTCGAAACCGCCCGGTGCCTTGGGGTGCGCCTTGACACTGCCCACCACCTCGACGCTGCTTTCCGACAGGGGTAGTTCGAGTCCGCTGCCGACACACTGGGCAATGCCGCTGACGTCACGCAGCACAAGAAACTGCACGCCCCCCAGGTCGCGGCGGGCGTGCAGAAAGCCTTGAAGTTTCACGGTCTGGCCTTCAAACTGGGCCAGCTCGTGGGTCAGGGTGCGCTGTAGGGCTGTGGCGGTCATGGGGTCTCCTTAGTGGCGCTTAATGCGTTACGAAAAACCCCCGACTCCGTTCTGGGTCGGGGGCGCGGCCTGCACGTCGAAGCGTCCCCTACTGGGGATCGTTATCGTTGTTGTTGGCACGGGCCGCGAACATGAGAAGAAGTGTAACGGCGCCGGGCGGGGCGGGTCAAACCCGGAAGCTAGGCATGTATGGCGGAGTATGCTCGAGGGCGTGACCGCAACGAACGTTCGTTTGCCATTGACGCCGCTGCCCCGGCCACGGAGTGTGCTATTCGCCCCGGGCAACCGCGCAGATCTGGTCGCCAAACTGCCGCGCAGTGCACCCGACGCCGTAGTGATCGACCTGGAAGACGCCATTCCCGCCGACCCAGACGCCAAAACAGCCGCCCGGCCGGTGGCCCGCGACGCAGCGCGCGACCTGATTGCCTGCGCACCGCACCTGAACGTGTTTCTGCGCGTTAACGCAGTGCATTCGCCCTATTTCGAGGCTGACCTCGCGGCGCTGACTCCAGAACTTGCCGGAGTGGTCGTGCCCAAGCTGGAATCGGCACAGGACGTGCAACAGGTGGTGGACACGCTACGGACGCGGGGCCTGGACCTGCCGCTGATGGCCGGCCTGGAGACCGGAGCCGGTGTGTGGAATGCCCGTCAGATCATGGAGCATCCGGCGGTGGGCTGGGCCTACTTCGGGGCGGAGGACTACACGACCGATCTGGGCGGCGTGCGCACGGCAGGTGGCCTGGAAGTGCTGTATGCCCGGTCCCAGGTCGCTCTAGCCGCCCGGCTGGCCGGCGTTCCCGCACTGGACATCGTGGTGACGGCCCTGAACAACGAGGCGGTGTTCCGCGAGGACGCCGGGCAGGGCCGGGCCTTGGGCTACAGCGGCAAACTGTGTATTCACCCGGCTCAGGTCGCCCTGGCTCACGACATCTTCGGGGCCACACCTGCTCAGCTGACGCGGGCACGGGCGCTGCTTCAGGCCGCTCATGAGGCTGCCGCCCTCGGCCATGGAGCCTTCAGCTTCGAGGGTCAGATGGTCGACGAGCCCATGCTGGCCGCAGCCCGCGCCATCCTGGCCGCCGGGCCTCAACCACAGCAGACGGAGGAAGCATGAACGAGGACCTGCTGCGGCCCCAGGGCCGTTACTTTGAAGAACTGGCCCCGGGCACGGTGATCCGTCACCGCGTCACCCGCACCCTGACCGAAGCGGACAACGTACTGTTCACGACCATGACCATGAATCCGCAGCCACTGCATCTGGATCATGCCTACGCCGCGCAGACCGAGTTCGGGCAGCCGCTCGTCAATAGCCTGCTGACCCTCAGCCTGCTGGTGGGCCTCAGTGTGCACGAGCTGACGCTAGGCACCCTGATCGCCAACCTGGGCCTGACCGACGTGGCATTTCCGAAGCCGGTGTTTCACGGTGACACCATCCGCGCCGAATCGGTGGTGGTCGAAGCCAGGGAGAGCCGCTCACGGCCCGGTCAGGGTGTGGTGGTGGTCGAGCACCGTGCCTTTAACCAGCGTGGCGAGCTCGTAGCCCAGTGCAAGCGCACGGCCCTGATGCAGAAACGGCCAGCCTGATCTGGACCCTGCGGCCGTTGTCATGAAGACCGGCCGGAAAGTGCAGGCGGGTTACCTGCACGTCCTGCCCCTCTGAGCTGAGACCCGGTACGGGGTCTCCGCCTGGGAGCCGTCCTTACTCTGCGGGCTGATACCAGTTGCGGTCCCAGCGGTGCGCGTGCAGTTTTTGCACCTGCTCGGCAGGGAGGCCCTGTCCGTCCCCCATGGCCACGTTACGCTCCACGTTGCGCAAGCTGCGCATGCCGACAATCACGGTGCTGACTGCCGGATGACTCAGCACGAAGCGCAGACTGGTCTCGGCCAGCTGACCGGTTTCAATGCCCAGGTCGGCCTCGATGGCGCGCAGGCGCGGCTGCAACTCAACCTTGCGGTTGCCGCCGAAGTAGCGGTTACGCCAGTCGCCTTCGGGAAAGGTGGTTTCAGGCGTGATGTTGCCGGTCAGGCTCCCCTCGTCCAGTGCCACGCGCACGATCACGCCCACGCCGTTGGCCTGGCAGGCGTCCAGCAGACGGTCCTGAGGCGACTGATCGAAGACGTTGTAGATCACCTGTACGGTCTCCACTGCGCCGGCCTCTACGGCCTTGACCGCGTTTTCAGGCTGATGGTCGTTGATGGAGATACCGAAGTGACGGATCTTGCCGTCGCGTTTGAGCTGCGCCACCGCATCCTGCCAGTCGCCCTGGCCGACCCAGGAGTCGTTCCAGACATGGAACTGCTGCACGTCGATCTGGGGTAGGCCCAACCGCTCCAGGCTGGCTTCGGTCATGCGGATCACGTGTTCGCCAGGAAACGCCTGCTCGGCGGTCGTTTCGGGGGCGGCTGGCCACTGGTTGCTGAGCGGGCTGATCTTGGTCGCGACCAGCGTGCCGGGGTACTCGCGGGCGACCTGTCCCACCAGCCGCTCACTATGGCCATTGCCGTAACCCATAGCGGTATCGATGAAGTTGCCGCCCAGTTCCAGATAGCGCCGCAACGCGCCGAGGCTTTCCTCGTCGTTGGAACCGATCCACATATCGGCGCCGATGCCCCAGGCTCCATACCCGATCTCGCTGACGTTCAGACCGGTCCGGCCCAGGGGACGTTGGCGCAGGGACTGCTGTTCAGAGGTCATAATCAGAACTGTAACGATTCAGTCCCCATGAAGCCAGAGCGGTCACCTTCATCCAATCCTGGCAGTAGGCTGCCTGGGTGACGCCACCGACCACGACGGCCGCTTCTCCTTTCACACCGCAGGTGCGGCGGCTGGCCACAGCCGGTCTGGTGGTGGGGGTCTTTCTGGCAGCGCTGGAGGCCAGCGTGGTCGCCACCGCCATGCCCAGCGTGATCAGCGACCTGGGCGGGGAACGGCTGTACGCGCTGCCGTTCGCGGTGTACCTGCTGTTCAGCACCGTCTCCAGCCCGCTGTGGGGCCGTGGATCGGATCTGGTGGGCCGGCGGCGCCTGTACCTGCTGGGGGTGGTTATCTTCCTGCTGGGCAGCGCCCTGTGCGGCATGAGTGACAGCATGGTGACGCTGGTCGCCGCCCGCGCGGTACAGGGGCTGGGTGCTGGAGGCCTGCTCCCGCTGACGCTGACCATGGTCGGAGAGCTGTATACCCTGGCCGAGCGCGGACGGGTACAAGCGGTGATTTCAGGTGTTTGGGGCGTTTCCGGCCTGCTGGGACCGCTGCTGGGCGGCTGGCTGACCGAAACCCTGTCGTGGCGCTGGACCTTCTACGCCAGTCTGCCCTTCGGGGTGGCTGCCCTGCTGCTAGCTCTGCGCTTCCTTCCGGAGACCGGGCAGCCACGGGCAGCGCGGCTCGACTGGGCGGGAGCCGCGTTATTTACCCTGGGGAGCGGCCTGGTGGTGTGGGGCCTGGAGCAGCGGCAATGGCTCCTGGTGGTGCTGGGCCTGGTGACCCTGGGAGCCGCGATCACGGTGGAGCGCCGTCACCCGGACCCGCTGCTGCCTATGCGCGCGTTGCGGGAGCGGCTCCCTCGGGTCGCCTTCGCAGGCAACATGCTGGGTGGCGCAGCCTATTTTGGGGTCATCGCCTACCTGCCTCTGTATGCGCAGGGGGTGTCCAGCGGAGGGGCCACGGCGGCCGGCGCAATCCTGACCCCCATGCTGGTGGGCTGGACCCTGACGGCCATCCTGACAGGCCGGCTGGTCAAGAGCGTGCCTCTGGTCCGCATCGCTCAGAGCGGCTTCGTGGTTCTGGTGGTGATGTTTACAGCCCTGGTCTTCGCCGTCCATGCCCCTTTGTGGGTCACCAGTGTCCTGGGCTTCGCGGTGGGTACCGGCATGGGCTTTGCCATGCTCAGCCTGCTGCTCGCCGCCCAGGAAAGCAGCGCGCGCGAAGAACTGGGCGCCGTGACCAGCGGCGTGCTGTTTGCCCGCCAGATGGGCGGCGCCCTGGGAGTGGCGCTGATGGCGCTGCTCATTGGAGCAGAAGCGATAGTGGCCGGCGGCTTCGAACTGGCTGAGGGACTGCGGCGGGCCTACCTGCTGGCGGGCCTGCTGGCGGCGGCGGCGCTCGCGCTGTGCCTGAGGGTCAGGCCGTCGGCCCTTCCCGTGGCGTCTGAGCGCACGCCTCGTCAGCGCGGCTCTTAACGACAGATTGGCTCCGGCCCGAGCTCGGGATTGCTACTCTTGGGCTCTGATGGTCCTCTGGCACTTCCCTGAACCTTCCAGCGCCCGGTGCGGGCAACGACTCTCCGCTGTGGGCGCCTGCCTGGGCCGGCAGGCTGCACGCCTGCATCCGGTCATGAGGCCGAGCCAATGAGCGGCGGGCTTGTCGCGCTGCTCGACGACGTCGCCGCCATTGCCAAGGTCGCCGCCTCTTCGATAGACGATATCGGGGCTGCTGCGGCCAAGGCGGGCTCCAAGGCCGTCGGGGTGGTGGTGGATGACACGGCCGTCACACCGCGGTACGTGACTGGATTTTCACCACAGCGCGAACTGCCTATTATCTGGCGAATCGCCAGGGGTTCGCTGAAAAACAAACTCCTCTTTATTCTGCCGGCCGCCCTGCTGCTCAGCCAGTTTCTGCCCTGGGCCATTACCCCGATTCTGATGCTTGGAGGCGCCTATCTGTGCTACGAGGGCGCCGAAAAGCTGTATGAGGCCGTCGCCGGACACCACGACGAGCAGAGCGATCAACCCGCCATCCTGAGCAGCGAGGCCCACGAGGAACAGATGATCGCGGGTGCCATCCGCACCGACTTCATCCTGTCGGCCGAGATCATGGCGATCTCGCTGGCGACGGTGGCGGACCAGGTCTTTTTGTTGCGAACTTTTATCCTGATCGTCGTGGCCTTTGGCATCACCCTGCTGGTATACGGCGTGGTCGGCCTGATCGTGAAGATGGACGACCTCGGTCTGCGTCTGGCCAATGGTGCCTCCGGGGCTGGTCAGGCGCTGGGCCGGGGGCTGGTCAAGGGCATGCCCATCTTTCTGAGCGCGCTCTCTATCATTGGCACCATTGCCATGCTCTGGGTGGGCGGCCACATTATTCTGGACGGCCTGGAAAAGTTTGGCATTGGCGAACTGGCCCATGCGCTTCACGACGACGCGGTGGCCGCAGGTCACGCCATCCCGGCGGCTCATGGTCTGGTGGAGTGGCTCGTCGAAACCCTGGGCTCCGGCGCTGCTGGCCTGCTGATCGGTGCCCCAATTGTTGCGCTGATGCACGTGCTGTCGAAAAAACACAAGCACTGACCCTGCAGGGTCAGGCAGATCTGCTTGTTACCCTTTAACCCGAAGTTGGTGTTTGCCAGCGTTGCAGCGGTCACCGTTTCAGATGCGACAAGACACTGTGCCCTTGTTCAAGCATGTGCAGGCCAGTCAGGTCCCCCACTCCATCAGGAACACATTCGAGCTGGTTGGCCGAGACATTGAGCGTTCGCAGGTTCCTGAGGTTCCAGAGCCTCACGATGGGCACCCAGTCTGCAGGCGATATACGTAGCGTCCCAGTTGGCACACCGCCTGGGAGGACGCCCGGACCGGGCCGGAGGGCCACGTCAGCGGCAGTCATCTCACGGAGCGGGCGTCCACGCTCTGTTAGCCTCGGGGGGTAATGGCGACGGTGGCAGAACTACGCGAGCGACTCCGGCGGCCCCTCGCGGCGGAACTGGCCGCAGGATGTCAGAACAGGGTGGTGGCGGGCGGCGTCGAGAAGCTGCTTGCCTCGGCTCTGGGCAATCCATTTCCGCAGGTCCGCGAAATCCTGGGCGGGTATGCGGGCCTGGAGCTGCCCAAGCGGGAAGCCGCCCTGCGCTCGGCCCTGCAACTGCTTGAGACTAGTTCTCAGCCGGCCAGAAGGTCTGCCCGCCCGGCTGCACGGATCGCCCCGCCCACCGCAGCTCCCGGCGAACGACTGCCGCCAGACGCTGAGGTCTCGTGCCTGGACACCGGGCCCGGAGGCGCGCGCAAGCTGGCTTCGCTGGGCCTGCATACCCTGCGCGACGTGCTTCACGCCTATCCCCACCGGCACGAGGACCGGCGTGCCCTGCCAGACCTGGCCGAGGTCGAAGAGGGCCAGAAGGTAACGGTGGAGGGCAGGGTGGTGGCCAAGTCGAGGCGGAGCCCGAGGCCCGGCATGCTGGTTATCGATGTGACGCTGGAGACCCCCTCAGGCGGGCGCGTCAAGGCAACCTGGTTCAACCAGCCCTGGGTGGAGAGACAGCTGCGTGAGGGGGCGCGGCTGGTGCTGACCGGACGGGTGAAACGTTTTGGCCGTAGCGTGCAGCTGGGCGTCGAACATCTTGAGACGGTCGACGGCGCCCAGGACTCGCTGAGCACCGGGCGCATCGTGGGTGTGTACGACAGTAAGGAGGGGATTTCACAGGAATTCCTGCGCCGCGCAGCCTTCCGGGCCCTGCAGGCGGTACCGCTCGACGATTACCTTCCCGCACACTGGCGGCAGAAGTACGGCCTGACCGACCTTGGCGACGCGCTGTGGGGCATTCACTTTCCGGAAGACGAGGCCCAGCTGTCGCGTGCTCATGCCCGGCTGCGCTTCGACGAGTACCTGTTTCTGGAGTTGCGGATGCTGCTGCAGGGCGAGGACGCGGTGTTGCAGGGCAAGCGCTTCGAGGCTCGCGGAGACGACATCGAGCGCTTCGAGGGGGCTCTGCCCTTCCGGATGACCAATGCACAGCGCCGGGTGCTGCTTGAGATCACCGACGACATGCGTTCCGAGCGGCAGATGGCCCGGCTGGTTCAGGGAGATGTGGGCAGCGGCAAGACCGCCGTGGCTGCCTGTGCCCTGTATCTGGCGGTGCGGGACGGCTACCAGGGCGCCCTGATGGCCCCCACCGAAATCCTGGCCCGTCAGCACTACAGCAACCTGGTCGGTTACCTGGGGCAACTGGACGTGCGGGTGGGCCTGCTGATCGGCGCGATGGGCGCCCGGCAGAAGCTGGAAATGCAGACCAGGATCGCCCAGGGCGAGGTAGATGTCGTCGTTGGAACCCAGGCCCTGATTCAGGAAAATGTCCAGTTCGACAATCTGGGCCTGGCTGTCATCGACGAGGAACACCGCTTTGGGGTGCAGCAGCGGCGCAAGCTGCTGGCTGGACGGCCGGACGTGCTGGTCATGTCGGCTACGCCCATTCCGCGCAGTCTGGCGCTGACCGCCTACGGCGACCTGGAGCTGTCCATCATCGACGAGATGCCACCTGGGCGCACCCCCATTGAAACCAAGCTGATTCAGGACACCCACCGCACCCAGGCCTATGGCTTCGTCATGCGGCAGATCCGGGAAGGGCGGCAGGCCTTCGTGGTGACGGCCCTGATCGAAGAAAACGAGAACCTGGAATTGCTGGCCGCCACACAGCTGGCCGATGACCTGAAGACCATCCTGCCCGAAGCGCGCATCGACCTGCTGCATGGCCGGATGAGCGCCGCCGAGAAGGATCACGTCATGGAACGTTTCCGGGCGCGCGAATTTGACCTGCTGGTCTCGACCACCGTCATTGAGGTCGGGGTGGATGTCCCCAATGCCACGGTCATGGTGATTGAGAATGCCGAACGCTTCGGCCTGGCCCAGCTTCATCAGCTCCGTGGGCGCGTCGGCCGTGGCAGCGCGCAGAGCTACTGTGTCCTGATCGCGGGCGAACACAGCAAGAAAACCCGCCAGCGGCTGGGCATTATCGAGGGCAGCACCGACGGCTTTGTCATCGCTGAGGCAGACCTCAAACTGCGCGGCCCGGGCGAGATCCGCGGCACCCGACAGAGTGGAATTCCAGACCTGCGCCTCGCTGACCTGGCCAACGATACGGCGATCATCGAGCAGGCGCGTGAACTGGCCAAGCACATCCTGGCGCACGATCCCCGTCTGGAGCACCCACGCCTCCAGTACCTGCGTGCCGAGTTGCAAAGCCGCAGCCACAGCGTGGCGTTCCGTGAAGTGATCTGAATATCGGCTGCTCCCACCCGGCCGGGTCACAACATGTGACAACGACGTGACAGTTTGTGGTTACAGTAGAGGCATCAGCGCAACAATTTAAAGCATGGACCGGGTGAAGTTCATGCGCGCCGGGAGGCTGACTCCATAGCGGGTCAGCCTTGCCTTTTGGCCTGATATATCGCCAGTTCCACCCGGTCCAGGCCGGTGGCCGCCGGGCGACCGGGCGTCACCACGAAGGAACGGCAACCTGGACCGAATGGCGCGCCGCACTCAGTTACAGTCGCAACATGGCCAGCCCGGGTTCAGATCAGACGTCCTGCTTCCCCCTTCATCAGCACAGCTCATCGGCCCAGGGCGACGAGCTGCTGGCTGCACTGAGTTCGCAGCCGGGCTTCGTCACGGATCATATCCAGCTCGACGGCTTGCACCTCTCCAGCCTGCCGGACACCCTGGCCCGGTGCCATGCGGCACAGGTTTTCAGCGCATACGACAACAGGTTGCGCGAACTCCCCATGTGGCTCTGGACCTTCAGGCGCCTGCGAACGCTCAATGTCTCGGCCAACCAGCTCGAATGTGTTCCTGATGGAGTGGCGGACCTGGCCGGCCTGCACATGCTTGACCTCGGGCACAATGTCTTGTCGCATTTGCCAGATACACTCGGGAACCTTCTGTCACTGGAATTTCTGTACCTCAGCAACAACCGGCTGACGCAGTTGCCGTCCACTCTGCAGGACCTGAAGCATCTGCGGTATCTGAACCTCACCGACAATGCCTTCTGCCAGCTTTCAGAATGGATCGGCAGCCTGAGTGGGCTCACTGAACTGCGTGTGTACAACAATCTGTTGAAGCAGTTGCCAGACAGCTTGGGAGAGTTGCGTCACCTGCGTGAGCTGCATGCCATGAATAACAGCCTCGTGTGTCTGCCCGATACCCTGGGAGACTGTGTCCGGCTCGAAAAACTGATGCTGCAAGGCAATGCGCTGGCCGAGCTCCCGGAGTCGCTGGGAACACTCGGCCGCCTTACCGAGCTCAACCTCCGCTTCAACAGGTTGACGCACCTGCCGGCTTCTACCAGGCACCTGATCTCGCTGCGCTCTCTGGACCTTCGGGCCAACTGTCTGACGGCCGTACCAGATGAAGTGGCCCTGCTTCCCAGGCTGGAAAAGCTTGACCTCCGCTGGAACCGCCTGAAGGCATCTCCAGCGTCCCTCAACATCCTGCGTGAGCGAGGCTGCCTCGTATACATATAAACGGTGGTGGGCTTTGGGGATTCCCCCCTGCCCTGCTGCTCTTTCTGAGCGGGCAGGGCGGAGCGCTGCAGGACTGATGGACTCCCGGCGCGGAAAATGTACCTGAGCCTGGCGGCTGACACATCCGTGTCTACGCTTCCAGACAGCAGGAGCCAAAGTGCCCGCCGCCATTATGCTGGGCGCGGTCTTAAATGCTGCCCCTCAGTGCTCGCGGACGCAGCCTGTACGCAGAAAGTCCTGCACCAGCGGCTCCAAGTCATGCAGGGCCACGTCCGAGCGCATGGCGTACTCGGCTGGAGAAAGCTTGTCACCCAGTGCCCGGAGAAAGGCAAGACCCCCCTGTCCGTGCTGCGCGCGAAAATTCTGGTGAACGCCGGTTATAGCGTTCAGGGCGTCACGGCCCCGCAGGGTCAGCGTGTAGTGATGGTGAGCCCAGCCGGCCAAACTCCGGGGCAGGATCAGGGTCTGGGGTCTGAGTGGAGCGGGAAACGCGCCTTCATAGGGAAGCGTGGCCGCCATGGTCGCGACGATCTCGCCGCGTGCATAGAAAATTGCGCCGGTGGGACGGGCATGCAGCCCGGTAAAGTCCTCGGTCAGGTTGAATTTCCAGGCCCGCGAGCCGACACCGCTGAGCACATGGGCCAGGGTGGCTGGCAAGGGGTAGGCAGCCAGAGCCGCACCCTGCTCGTACAGGTTCAGCAGTTCGCCCAGCGCCTGCTCCCCGGTGGCACTCGCGGCCGCAGCCGTGACCGTCCGGCCTTCGTACAGCAGCACGTAGGCACTCTGGTCACCCAGGGATGCGTGCAGGTACCCGTACCAGCTCTGCTCATGCAGACACTTGAGGAAGGCGTGCAGGTCACAGAACAGCTGGTTCAGGCCCAGATGCGCCGGACTGGCCTGAGGAAGAAAGCGCGCCAGAAACGGTGCCGTACCTGGAAACATCGGAAGAAGTTCCGGAATCAGCTCAGCCAGATCCTCCGGGGCCTCGGGGTTCGGCGCCCCGCGCCGCTCGGTGCCGTCACCCCCTGGGAGTGGAGAGGACAGACCGCCGCTCACTGCTGCTCCGAGCTGACCAGTTCTAACTGCATCCCGGTCGGCCTGTTCGTTCTCTGATCTGCACCCGGGTTGTCATCCTGTCCGGCTGGTTCCGGCTCAGGCAAACGCCGCAAATGAGCTCTGAACCGGGCCGCGTTCCGGACGTAGCGTGCCGCATTTCCGCTGGATGGGGCAGGCCGCACCACACGTGCCGGCACACCGACAGCCAGCATGCCGTCCGGTACATGCACCCCTTCGGGCAGCACCGCACCGGCGCCCAGCATGGCTCCGGCACCCAGACTCGAGCCGCTGAGCATCACGGCGCCCATGCCCACCAGGCTCCCAGGACCACAGGTCGCGCCGTGCACGATCGCCCGGTGCCCCACGGTCACGTGCTCGGACAGCACACAGGGCCAGCCCGCGTCCGTATGCAGCACGGCGCCGTCCTGCACATTGCATCCTGGACCGATCTGGATCGCCTCCAGGTCGCCCCGTAACACCACGCCAAACCACACACTGGCTCCTTCAGCCACAGTGACCTGGCCTATAACATCGGCACTGGGGGCGATAAACGCCGTCGCGTGAATTTCCGGGACGTGCCCTTCCAGGGCGTAGCGCGGCATGCCGTTCCTCCGTGTGCTGAGTGCCACCGGCCTGGTCACGTGGCTCCTTTCGGAAGCCGGGCAGCAGTCCTGGCAGGTGGGCAGCAGCGTGTTGATCTGCTGTGCAGAGTAGCACGCTGCCCAGGAGGTACGGTGCATAATCCGTGCGCCCCCGGCGGGGGAACCGGAATGATATCTGTGGGCCCAGGAGGTGCACTGCATGTCTGGCTGCAGTCCACCTGGCGGTCCTTTAGCTGATGGTCATACTTCGCATCGACTTGCATGAGAACATGCGATACTGCCTGCGTCTCAAGCCACACGCTATATTCCGGTTCCAACCCAGAGGGTAGGTGACTGAGCGTTGGGGTTACGAGATGCAAGGAGAGTTATGGCTCAAGGTCGAGTAAAGTGGTTTAACGTTGAGAAGGGCTACGGCTTTATCGAACATCCTGGTAACCCCGACGTGTTCGTGCACTACAGCGCCATCCAGAGCGGCGGTTTCCGCAAGCTGAACGAAGGCGACGAAGTCGAGTTTGAAGTCGAGTCCGGCCAAGGCAACAAGGGCCCTCAGGCCAAGAACGTTGTCGTGACCAACGCTGCGCCCGCTCCCATGGGCGGCAACGGTGGAAATGGCGGCGGCATGGGCGGCAACCGCGGCGGAAGCCGCTGGTAATCTCCGCTTCTTGCGGAGACCCGGTCAGATCAGCACCGTAAAACTACAAGTTCAGGTGGGGCCCCTGTGGCACCCACTTTTTTGTTGCCTGCCCACCTTTCGCGCTCAGCCGCGCTAGCCTGCCGGAATGAAGTTCACGGTGCTTTCGACCAGCTTAGACACCGAGAGCCGCAGTGCGTGGCTCTGTGATCTGGCCGCCGCGCAGCTTGGCAACCTGGGACATCAGGTCACCCACCTTGACCTGAGGGCTACGCCTCTGCCGCCGTTTGACAATGCCAGCTGCTACACACATCCACAGGCTCAGCTGTACCACGACGCGATTCGTGAGGCGGACGGCGTCTTTGTGGGCGTGCCGGTCTACAACTGGGGCGTCGGCTCGGGAGTCAAGGCGTTGGTGGAACTGACTGGAAGCACCGATCTGGAGCGCGGCCTTCATGGGGCCTGGTTTGATCAGCCGGTCACTTTTCTGGTCTCAGGCGGTCTCGATCATGGATGGCTCAGCCACTCGGCTTTTGCCGCAGGGCTGATGTTTGACTTCAAGTGCGTGATCAACCCGCATTTTGTCTACGCCACGTCCGCCCACTGGGACGCTCCTGCCCAGCCTGGTGACTGGCTCAGGGAACGGCTGTCGCGCACGGTGGAACGCGGCGTTGACCTGTCGGCACGGCTGTCCGGTCGCCCCTACCAGAGCACCTGGGAACTGTGACGCGCGCTCCTGTGCTGCCTCCACCCGGTAAACCGCGCGTGGTCGTGGAGCATCCTGATTTCTATGTGGTCCATAAACCGGCCCTGTGGCTGACCCACCCTGTCCGCGCACGTGTCGACGTGCCGGACGTCCTGACATATATGAAGGGCGAAACAGGAGAGCTGGACCTGGCCCCGCCTCACCGACTGGACCGCGAGACCAGCGGCGCACAGATTCTGACGCGGGACGCCGATGCGGCCAGGCGGTTTTTCACGCTGTTCAAGACCCACCTGGTGGGAAAAACCTATCTGGCCATCGTGCACGGGACTCCGGACTGGGAACGGTACACCCTGGATGCCCCCCTGGGCGACCTGGGCCTCGGTGGTGCCAACCGGATCACGATCCGGCAGGCGGTGGTGCCGGACGGCCGCCCGGCCGTAACCGACTTCAAGCTGATTGAGCGCCGCGCCGGCCATAGCCTGATCGAGGCGTATCCTCGCTCCGGGAGGCTGCACCAGATTCGGGCGCACCTGCACCACCTTGGCCTGCCCATGGTCGGAGACAAGATTTATGGCCGCGACCCACAGGCCTTTCTGGAATTTATGGAAACCGGGCAGACCCCGGACCTGACCGCTCGTCTGGGCCTGCCCCGCCAGGCCCTGCATGCTGCGCGCATCGCCTTTTCCTGGGACGGCGCCCAGATGGCTGTGGAGGTGCCGCTCGCCCGGGACCTGCAGGCATACTGGGACTCTCTAGGCGGGTAACGGTCCTAAACCACGATCCGGCGGAAGGCTCCGTCTTCCCCGACTGCAGGAAGCTGGCCATACATCAATTCCTGTTCCACCACGCGGGCCACGTCCTCTCCGAGTTGCTGCGCGCTGCGGTGCTCGGTCTCCAGGGGCTCGGCAACCACGTCAAAGCCTCGCAGGGCGTCGACGTCCTGATTGCGTACCTCCACCCGCAGGACCTGGCCGTCTACGTGGGGGGTAATGGTCAGGCCCTCGGGATGGCTGTAGGTAAAGGCCGATCGAAAGGAGGCGAGCGCGTCTTCCAGGTTCAGTGGTGCAGTCATGAGGCAGTCTGACCTGCCCCCGGGGGAACGAACTGCTGTCCACGCCACACGCTGTTAAACAAGTAAAGAGGTGGTAAACGTGCGGCATATACTCGCTCCACATGACCAACCTCTCCCCTGTCGCGTCCCGGGCGCGAATGGCTCCCGCGAGTCCGTGGGTCCTGTCGGCCTTTTGGTTTGGTACGGCCTTTCACTGGCTGATGCTTCTGACCCTGCTGATGCCAGCCCACATCGTGAAATTCGTCGGCGAGGACCAGAAAGGCACCTACCTGGGTCTGCTGACCGCCATCGGTGCGGTGATCGCGCTGGTGGTGCCTCCGGTGGTGGGCGCGCACAGCGACCGCAGTGGGCGCCGCCTGCCGTATCTGAAACTGGGCGTCGGCGTCAATCTGGCTGGACTGGCCGTCATGGCCCTGGCCGTGACCATCCTGGGAGGCTCAAACGGCTTCTGGATCTACGTCCTGGGCTACCTGCTGGTGCAGTTCGGGAACAACTATGCGACGGCGCCGTACTCGGCCCTGATTCCCCAGCTGGTGCCTCAGGAGCAGCGCGGGCGCTACAGCGGCGTTATGGGCATGTTGCAGGCCATCGCACAGTTGCTGGGCGCCGCAAGCGGGTTTGCGCTCGGCGCGCTGGGCCTGCCGGCCATGGCCGCCTTTGCCCTGATGGCTGTGGTGCTGCTCGGCGCGGCCCTGATCACCATCCGGGGGGTCCCGGAGGCCGATCAGCCGGCACCCGTCCAGACCGACGCTCCGGTGCTGTCCTGGCAGGAGCTGTTCGCGTACCAGCCCTTCTTGTGGGTGTTCATCACCCGGGTGATGTTTGCCCTGGGCCAGTATTCCGTGCAGCCGTTCATGCAGTACTACACGGCAGACGTCCTGAGGCAGCCCAACCCGGTGGCCAGCAGCTCGTTGATGCTGGCCTGCATCATCGTGGCCAGCATCATCAGTGCCCTGATCGGGGGACGCATCAGCGACCGCGTGGGACGCAAACCGGTCATCTACGTGGCCGGGAGCGTGATGGCAGGCGCCGCCCTGCTGCTGCTGGTCGCCCCGGGCTTTTACATTGCCCTGCTGCTGGCACTGGTCTTCGGACTAGGGTACGGTGCCTTTACCAGTGTGGATTGGGCCCTGGGCAGCGACGCCATGCCCAGTGGTCGCAGCTACGCGCGGGACATGGGCATCTGGCATGTGGCGTTCGTGGCGCCGCAGTTCATCGGTGCCCCACAGGGCAAGCTCCTCGACTGGGGCAATGCCCAGGGAGACAACCTGGGCTACACCCTGGTCTTCGGGCTGGCGGCCGTCTTCTTTATCCTGGGAGTTGTGCTGGTGCGCAAGGTCCCGGAAACGCGCCACGCGCATTCCAGCTGAGCCACCTCATCCAACCTGATTGGAACCTTTACACGGTGCGGCAGGTCCCAGAAGGCGGAGGCGCAGGCATGGAACGCTGGGACTTATGAGCGAAACGAGCCGAGAAGACGCCATCAAGAAAATGGCTGGCATTATCCGCGAGGTCAAATTTGCCATGCTGACGGTCATCAACGAGGAGGGCCATCTCCATGCTCACCCAATGACGACCCAGCAGACCGAATTCGACGGCGACGTGTGGTTCATTGGCAGCCGCTCAAGCCATCAGGTGAGCCACATGCGCGCCCGGCCGCAGGTCAATGTCAGCTATTCTGACCCCAAGAAAGGCGTCTACGTCAGCGTCAACGGCACGGCAGAAATGGTCGAGGACCGCGCCAAGCTCGATGAATTGTGGAGCGATTTCTACAAAGCGTATTTCGCCGGCGGCAAGGAAGATCCGGATGTTCAGCTGATCAAGATTCATGCCCACGGCGCCGAGTACTGGGAGAGCGACGGCAAGATCCAGCAGCTTTTCAAGATGGCGAAAAGCGCCGTGACTGGCCAGACCGGACCCACGGGCAAAAACGAGACCATCGCGCTTTAAAGCCTAGTGGATAGGGCGCACTGTGGGAAAAAGCTTGCCTTTCCCACAGTAGCTTGGGATCAGATCCCTGGTCTCATGCCCCAAGGGTCCTGAGTTGCCCTCTCCCCTAGGCTGATCATTTGCAAAAGCATCCGCCCCGACTGGTGACAGCTAGGGCGGATACATGAGTGCACTTACTTCAGCGCTTTGACGACCGCATTGGTCAGGTTGGTCGCGCTGTCATTGGCGTAGACGACCAGATTGGTCTGGGCAGCCACGCGCTGATCGAGCACCACACTGTAGCCGTTGGCCTTGGCCACCCTGGCGATCGTGCTGTTGAGCTTGCTGGCCAGCGGTTTGAAAGCCTCGGCGACCTGCTGGGCATACTGGGTCTGCGTCTTGGTGTACGCCTGCCGGGCATTGTTGAGGGCCTGGCGGTTGGCGGCCGTGTTGCTGGCCGACGCTTTGCTGGCCAGGGACTGAATATTCTTCTGCTTGGCGATCAGGTCAGCGTCGGTCTTGGTAACCAGCTGCAGATAGCTGGCGCTGCCAGGCATCGCCTTGACCGCAGCCTGAACATTGACGAACGCGACGCGGCTCTTGGACTGTTGAGCGTGGGGGACGGTGGCTAGCAGGGCCAGCGGCAGGAGGATCAGAACTCGGGTCATACAGACCTCCGGGAGAAAAAACTGGTCATGGAAACTGCCCCGCATGGTGCAGCGGGGCAGGCCACGGGAAACTACTCGGGGCTTACTTGACGGCCTTGGCCGCTGCGGCCGTGAGGTCCGTGTTGTCGTCGGCGTAGACAACCAGTCCGCTGCGTGCGGCCACATTGCGGTCCATCACGATGCTGAAGCCGTTGCTCTTGGCAGTCGCGCCGATGGCGGTGTCAACAGCTTTTTCCACCACGGAAACCTTGGGCTGCAGCTGGGCGTCGTACGCCTTGGCCTTGGCCTGAATGGTCGAGATCAGCTGGGTGCGCTTGTCCTTGTCTGTAGGCGTAGCATTGGCGCCCTTTGCGTCGATCGCCTTGATCTGCTTGTCGAGCTCGCCGAGTTCGGCGTCAGCCTTCTTCTGAATGTCCTGGATGTCCTTGTTGCCAGAGTGGCTGGTAATCAACTTGGCCACATCAACGAATCCGATTTTCTGAGCAGGGGTCTGAGCGTTGGGGGTGACGGTGCCCAGCCCGAAAGCAGCAACAACAGCCAGTGGAGCAAGGACCTTAGCGTTCATCTTCATGACGGTCACCGTACCATGAGCCTTTCTGAGCCGAATGAAGCAGAACACAGTTGCCTCACATGGGGCATCAGCTGAGAATCAGGCAAGGACCAGGCATGATTTGCTTTAGACTCGCGTCATGCTGGTTCGCGACTGGATGACAGCTGACCCTGTCAGCGTCACACCCGACACTCCTGTGATGGACGCCCTGAGGATTCTCAAGGAAGGCAATTTCCGCCGCCTGCCGGTCGTGGACGGTTCTCAACTGGTCGGCATCACAACCCGCAAGGACTTGAAAGACGCGATGCCCAGCAAGGCCACCACCCTCAGCGTGTGGGAACTGAACTACCTGCTGAGCAAACTGACCGTCTCGGAAATGATGGCCCGCCCGGTCATTACGGCCGCCGAGGGCGAATACATGGAAGACGCTGCGCTGCGCATGCAGGAGCATCACGTCGGCGGCCTGCCGGTGCTCAGCGATTCGGGGCGTCTCAGCGGCATTATCACGACCATGGACGTCCTGCGCGCCTTTACCGGCATTCTCGGCATGCGCGAGGGTGGGCAGCGGCTGACGCTGGACATGCCGGACGTGCCGGGCAGCCTGGAGCGGGCCACCCAGGCGATCCTGCCAAGCAACATCATCAGCGTGGCGACGTACGGAGGAGGAAACGGCTACCGCCGCTTTGTCATGCGCGTCAATGGCGAAGGCGTCCGGGACGCCCGACGCCGGGTGCACGACGCAGGCATTACCGTACTCGACTGAGAGCATTCAGATGAAAGAGCGCCCCGGATAGTACATACCCTGGGCGCTTTTCTCTGCTCAGGCCTCAGACGAAGCGCCCACCATGACGGGCAGCGGCTGCCTGCACCACATCGGCAGGCACCTGATCCTCGACTGCGACGGCGCGGCCCTCCGTCCCCACTTCCGACTGGATACGATCGTAGTGATCGTCGTCGAGGCTGTAGCGGTCGTCATACCGGCCCTTGACGTGCTTCTGCATGCCGTCGCCATGAACCGCGCCGTCGGCTGCACCAGCCGCAGCACCAACCCCGAGGCCCAGAACCACAGGCACAGCCGCGAGTCCGCCAGTGGCTGCCACGACAGCGCCTGCCGCCAAGCCGGCCACTGTCCCGATCACGCCGCCCTTCAGCGCGCCACCCGCAATGTCACCTGCGTCCCCACCGCCGTCGACGATTTCGGTGGTCACGACCTGGGTCTGCTTTCCGGTGCTGGTCTGGCCGCTCCCCAGGTCACTGCGGCGGTGAAAGGAGGTCTGGCCTACTTCCGGCTGGATGACCCCCTGACTGCGGAGGTCAGCAATAAAAGCGTCGGCCTGGGCGGTGGTCGGGAAGACAAGGTGTTTCATGGGCGGCATTCTCCTGGCAGCCTCGCCCAGGTCCGTGAGATAGTTCACAAGGCACATTTACGCAGTACGGCCGGTCCTCGTTAGACATGGCCCTACACCGCCACGCCGGCTAGGAACCGTTCAAGGCGGTCCACGCCGCCTGAATGGCCGCTCCCCGGGTCACCGACGCCCCGAGGTCCGTGAAGCAGTCTTCCAGAATGCCGGCGATGGCCAGGGCGTCGTACCGGTCGGCATATCCCATGGTGCTGACGCGGAAGACCGTGTCCTCATGCGGAGCCTGCCCAGGCAGAGCACGCTGGCCCATCTGCGCGAGCCGGCCGGCCACCTGCCGCCCAGTCAGTCCCTCAGGGGGGGTCAGGACCGCCACGGCCGGGCTGGTACGGGCAGCCCAAGTGGGAGCCCCCAGCGCCGCTCCCGCCGCAATCAGTGCCGCCGTCTTTCGGGCCTGCTCGGCCCACAGGACCTCCAGAGGCACGCTGAGCAGACGGTCCAGGGCGGTGCTCAGGGCGTACATCAGGTTGATGGCCGGGGTCTGCGGGGTATTGCCAGCTTTCTGTCCCGTAAGCTCGCGGGTCATGTCCAGGTAAAAGCCGTGGGGCGTGTCGCGAATCAACCGCTCCTGCACCTGTGGACTGAACAGCACAAAGCCCAGTCCAGGTGGAGTCGCAGTCCCTTTCTGGCTGCCCGAGACGATCACGTCTACCCCCCACTCGGCGGGCCGCAGTTCCGCAACGCCATAGCTGGTGATGCAGTCGGCAATGATGATCAGGTCCGGATTCTCTGCCCGCGCTGCCCCGGCAATAGTCTGCAGGTCGTGAAGCGCCCCAGTGCTGGTTTCGCTGTGGGTGATACACAGGGTATGGGCATCCCGGGTCGCCGACGCGATCTCGTCGGGGTCGAGCAGGTCGCCCCAGGGTCTGGCCACAATCCGGGTGTCGTAGCCGAAACGCCGGGCCATCTCGCCCCAGCGTTCACTGAACTTGCCGGCCTGGGCGTTGACCACCCGGGCGCCGCTGGGAGTGGTGCTGACCAGCGCGCCTTCAAAGGCGCCGGTGCCACTGCTGGTGGTAATCACGGCGTCGTAGGGATCACCCAGCAGCCGGGTCAGCTTCGCGCGGGCTTCCATCAGCTTGTCGATCCCCGCCTGCGCACGGTGGTGCATCTGCGGCTGCGCCAGTTCCAGCAGCACGCGTGGATCGACCTCGACCGGTCCGGGGGCAATCAGGCGCTCGCGGTTGAGAGGCGTGTGGTCGGCCAGCGGGCGGTCTTGACCTGTCATGTTCCCATCGTAAGAGCCTGCACATTCAAAGGGCCAGGGCTGCCTACCCACCGGGCAGATTCAGAGGCAGAAATGGGAAGGCCATGGTTGAGGGATAACGGAGTGGCAGTGGCACAGCAGCTGTGCCTACCAGGCCTTTACACATGTTGGACCACAGTGCCGGAATTGCCCCCTCCCGTTACACACCAACGGCCAGACGGTGCCCGAAAGAGTTGCACTCACGGTCGCTGCGGTGAAAGCAGCAATCGTGTCGGACAAGTCGAAGACAATTCTTTTCCGTTTGCCAGTGTCCGGACTGGCTTTAGCCGCGCGCCCGATTCCTTCCGGAAGATATGCGGGCTGGAAATGCGTCCTTCCAAAAGTGGTGTACGCCGCAGTCCCGACTGCCCACTGAGCCGGTACAAGACGTCCCGCCACGCCGAGGTGCCGTGCACCCTGGAAACTGTGAAGGCAGGGGCCAGGAGAACCGCATTAGCCTGAGCAGGATGCGGATTGTGATTGTGGGGGGTGTGGCGGCGGGCATGACGGCTGCCAGCCGCGCGCGGCGTCAGGATCCAGATGCTCAGGTCGTGGTGTTCGAACGGGGTGAGTGGATCAGTTACGGTGCCTGCGGTCTTCCCTACGTGCTGGGTGGAGCCGTCAAGGACTTTGATGCCCTGGTGGCCCGCACCCCGGCCCAGATGCGTGCCCGGGGCGTCGGCATCCGCCTGGGCCACGAGGTCACCGGGATTGACGCCACGGCAGCCACGGTCACGGTGCACGAGCGCGCCTCGGGCCGGACCCTCACCGAGCCGTATGACCGGCTGCTGCTGGCCACCGGCGTCGCCGCCCTGCGGCCGGACTGGGCACAGTCTGACCTGAGCGGAGTTCACCTTCTGCGCGAAATCCCGGATGGTCAGGCGATTGAAGCCACACTCAAGGGGGCTCGCCGGGCCTGTGTGGTGGGGGCGGGGTACATAGGCATTGAAATGGCGGAAGCTCTGCGCGCCCGCGGACTGAGCGTGGTGTTGATGGAGAAGGCCCCAGAAGTCGCCGGACGCATGTTGGACCCTGACTATCAACGTCTGGTCCGGGCAGAGCTGGAGCGCCGTGGCGTGGATGTCCGCTGCAATACCGACGTGGTGCGCCTGACGGGCCGGGACGGACGCGTGACGGGGGTCCAGACCGAGCACGGACTGGTCCGGGCAGATGTGGTCATCGTGGCGGTGGGGGTCCGGCCCCGCACGGAACTGGCCGGGGGCGCCGGGGTCAGGCTGGGCAAAAGTGGCGCGGTCGCGGTGAATGCCCGCCAGGAAACCAGCGTGCCGGGCATCTTCAGCGCCGGGGACAACACCGAATGCATCCACCGCGTGACGCGCCGCAAGGTGCACATACCGCTGGCCCTGAGTGCCAACCGCATGGGAAGGATTGCCGGCGTGAATATGGCTGGCGGAGACGCGAGGTTCCCCGGAGTGGTCGGCACGGGCATCTTCAAGGTGTTCGAACTGGGGGCTGCCCGCACCGGTCTGACGCAGACGGACGCCGACTCCCTTGGGCTGGACGCCGTCAGCGTGGACGTTAAAAGCACCGACCACGCCGGCTACTACCGGGGGGCCCAGCCCATTCACGTACGTCTGACCGGCGAACGTGGCAGCGGTCGCCTGCTGGGCGCGCAGCTGGTGGGGTGCGGAGACAGCGTCAAACGTGTGGACGTGGTGGCCGCCCTCCTGCATCGCCGCGCCAGCGTGCTGGATCTGTTTGAGGCCGACCTGGCCTACGCCCCGCCGTTCAGCGGGGTATGGGACGTCCTACTGGTCGCGGCCGACCGGCTGAGCCGCGAACTGTGAGTGGGTTCTTCCCCGCAGGTCCAGCTACCCACGCCTGCTCAGCTCCGCCACCAGCGCGGACATGGCCAGGGCATGCATTTCCTGAAGATGATTGTCGGCGCCGATCCGGCCAAGGGCCTGAGCACCCAGAAACGTCGCGTAGTCGAGCTGGGCAAGCTCGCCCGCGCGGGGATGGCCGGCCTGCTCGTGCCAGAGGGTAAGAATGCCAATCCGGCGTGCATCCACCTCGTTCATGACCTCCTGAACTGCCGTATCACGCAGAGACCAGGCCCGGAAAGCCAGGTCAAGCCGGTGGTCAAGGCCCACCACCGCCTGATTCAGCAAAGACAGGGCTTCATGCCCCGAGACGCCTTCAGGCACCTGAGCAATGACCTGTTCTGTCAGGCTGTCCTGCCACGCCTGCAACAGCGCCTGCCGGTACTCGGGCATTCCCCCGAAGTGGTGATAGAACGAGCCCCGCGTCAGCGACATTTGACCGCAGAGCCGCTCCAGGTTCAGGGCGTGCTCGCCTTCTTCCCGTAGCAGAGCAAAGCCCGCATCAAGCCAGTCGCCGCGCGTGCGCCGCATCGGCCTAACCCAGCAGCGCCAGCAGGGTCATTCCCCCCAGCGCCAGACACAGGGGCGAATACATCACGCGGTTGAGCCGGACGAAATCCTGGCCTGAGTACGCTTGCGTGGGCAATGCGTACCCCAGCACTCCGCGAAGCAGGAAAACGCCAGCCACCATGAAACCGGCAAGGCGAACAAGCGGCTGAAAATCACTAGGAACCAGAGTCATGACAAGAGCTGCAGACGCGACCAGCAACGCACCAGCAACGGCATAACAGGCGAGAGGTGACGGCATGCGGTCGACCTGAGGACCGCCAACCACCTTCTGGGCAAGGTCCTGAGCGTCACGCCCAGGCCAGACTGCTCCCGTCCCCCAGGCCACATGAAGGACTCCTGTCAGAACCAACACAGCCACTACAGGCCAGATCAACACTTCCATACCAGATAGTATGGTCTGTTTCAGATTGCAAACAAGGAGAATTGACCCGGCTCTCGGGTTACCTGAGTCACCGGCATGCATACGAGTGATCCTCGTGAGGCTGCAGGATCGACTGTGTGGTAACAGAGCTTTTTTACGACCCGTCGAACTGAACTGCCCGTAGTGCAAGAGCTCACACCACGGGCAGTTCAATGAATTTGAGGTCGAAAGCAATTCTTTCGGGAGAAACCTATGTTCAAACGCGCACGAGGTACGCGCTGTCGATCACGTCCAGGTCACGGATGGCCTGCAGCTGCTCGGCACTCAGGCCGTCGTCGAGGGATAGGGTAAACAGGGCCTGACCGCCCTTTTCCGCGCGCCCCAGGGCCATGCCGGCAATATTGACGCCCCAGGTTCCCAGCAGGTTGCTGAGCTTGGCCACCGCGCCGGGTTTGTCCTCGTTGCTGGCGATCAGGATGTGGCCTTCCGGCTCCAGTTCCACGCGGTAGTCACGCAGCCGCGTCAGGCGGGGGCTGCGTCCGAAGACCGTGCCGCCGATGGTGCGGGTGCGCTGCTTCTGGCTGCCGTCGCCGCTGCGCACCGTCACGATCACCTCGGTCTGGTAGTCGGGGCTGTCCTGCTCCTGCCGTACGGCAAGGTTCAGACCGCGCTCGCGGGCCAGGGCGCGGGCATTGATCATGTTGGGCGTGTCCTCGGTGCTGCCGGACAGGTATCCGACCAACGCGGCGGTGACCACCGGAGCGGGATCTGCGGGGAACTCCCCACGAAAGGTGACCTCCACGTCCTGGGCGCCGGGCAGCAGCTGAGCCAGGACGCGGCCAAGTTTCTCCCCCAGTTGCAGGTAACCGCCCAGGGCTTCCAGGGTCTTGGCATCCAGGGCGGGGGCATTGACCGCGCCTTTGCTGACGTCACCGTGCAGCGCCGCCAGCACCCGTGAGACGATCTCGGCTCCCACGCGCTCCTGGGCTTCAAAGGTGTTGGCCCCCAGGTGAGCCGTGATGCCCAGGTTCGGTGCGCCCAGGAAGATGTGGTCCGGTGTGGGCGGCTCATCCACGAACACGTCCACACCGGCAGCGAACAGGTGCCCGGAACTCAGGGCGTCGACCAGGGCCGCCTCGTCGACAATGCCTCCGCGCGCCGCGTTGACCACGATCGCCCCGGGCCGCAGCAATGCGAGTTCGCGGGCACCGATCATGCCGGTGGTTTCCTCGGTCAGGGGGGTATGGACCGTCACGGCGTCCACGCGGGCCAGCAGGTCCTCCAGGGTCTCGGCGCGTTCCACGCCCAGCCGCTCGAATTTGTTTTCTGGAACGTACGGGTCAAAGGCCACCACGTTCATGCGCAGCCCCTGCGCCCGGTCGGCCACGATGCTGCCAATGCGGCCCAGGCCCACGATACCCAGGGTCTTGTCCTTGAGCTCCATGCCCAGGTATTTGCGGTCCCAGTCCCCGGCGCGGGTCTTGCGGTCACTGCGGGTCAGGCCGCGGGCGGAGGCCATCAGGTGCATCACCGCCAGTTCAGCGGCCGAGACGTTGTTGCTTTCCGGCGCGTTGAGCACCAGCAGGCCGCGCAGGCTGGCGTACTCCAGGTCAATGTTGTCCACACCCACGCCACCACGTCCGATCACCTTGAGCCGTGGACTCGCCGCGTCGATCAGCTCGCGGTCGACCTTGGTCCGGCTGCGGGTGATCAGCGCGTCGTACTCGGGCAGGCGCCGCAGGGTCTCGGCGCGGTCCATATTGCCCTGATAGTCGATCTGAAACCCTTCGTACTGCAGGTCGCCTGGGTTCATCTCATCGCAGATCAGGACGCGCAGGGGCGCCCGGGTGGCCGGATCGGAGTCCAGGGGGGCGGGGGCAGCGGCAGTCATGCGGTCAGGGTAAGCGCCGAGGCACGTGCGCAGAAACAATTGGCTAGGAGAACTGGTGCCTTACACGCCAGGGGCTGTCTGGAGCCGTCTGCAACGGGGCTTCAGAAGCTTACATCCTGCCGGAGGGCGTCCCTCAGTCGCAGGGCGTATTCGGCGTCGTCAACTTCCACTACACCCAGCGTCTCCAGGTGCGGATTCTGAATCTGGGCATCGAGCAGGGTGAATCCCCGGGCATGCAGGTGGGACGCCAGATAAATCAGGGCGATCTTGCTGGCGTTTGTCACACGGTGAAACTTGCTCTCGGCGATAAAGGCGCCGCCCAGCGCCAGACCCAGCACTCCACCGGCCAGCGCTCCGTCCCGCCAGACCTCGAAGGAATGGGCCAGTCCACTGACATGCAGCTGGCGGTAAATCACGACCAGCTCATCGCTGATCCACTGGCCGTCACGGGGGGGTGACCCGCTCAGTTCGCCACGGCAGCCGGCGATGACCTGTTCAAAGGCTGTATCCCGGCGGACCTCGAAACGCCCCAGCTCACGGCGCAGCCGGCGCGCGACGTGCAGTCCCTGTGCCTCGGTTAGGGGGACCAGGGCCCGGCCGCTCACGGCGTACCACTGCAGGCCATCCCCGTTGTCCATCAGGAATGCGCCGCTCGCGTACCCACGAGCAATCTCGCGGGTCAGCGCATCAGGATGGTAGAGAAAGGTCTCGGCGTGAGGCAAGTTAGTCCCGCGGATACAGAACGGCCTGGGTGCAGCGGAACAGGGCCATGATTTTTCCGGTGGGCGCCCGCACCTCGGCGTCCCACACCTGGGTGGTCCGCCCACTGTGAACTACCCGGGCCTCGCAGGTGATCAGGCCTTCACGGGCGGTGCTCAGGTGGTTGCTCTTGAGTTCAATGGTCGTGAAACCGTTTGCCTCTTCGGGCAGGAGCATGCGGGTACCATAGCCGCAGGTGGTATCGGCCAGGGCAATCACGCTGGCCGCGTGCAGAAACCCGTTGGGCGCCAGCAGTTCCGGGCGCACCGTAAGCTCGGAGCGCAGCAGGCCTTTATCTGCATGTGTAAAGCGAATCCCGATCAGGCTAGGCAGAAGGCCAGTCCCCAGCGTGTTCAGGGTCTCCAGCGAGGGCAGCTCAGACATGCTGCCCAGCCTATCAGCGCCTGTGGCGGAAATCGGGAACGTGTGGAAGCAACGCGGCGGCAGAGTAATAGCGGTAACCCCAGCAGAAGACGGTGGAAACACTCAACTGCGGTGGGGTGAGCGGAATGACCGCGACAGGCGACGGTCAGAGTGGAGTTGACAGGAGTGCCCTCGTCCCGTCAACGGAGCGCAATACCGCTGCGAGAAGGAAAAGCATGGTGTGGTCATGCCGCCCCCAGCAGTCAAACCTGTGTCGAACCGGTGCGGGGCGTCGTAGCGTCTCGTCAAGCAATTTGTGGCGTCCCGGTCAGCACGTTCAGCCCTGCCAGATTTGGTGCAAGGGGTGGTTCGATGGTTCGGCGCTTCTACCGCGGCCAGATGCGGTTCATCCAGCCGGCTGGGTTGGTGCCCTCGCCGCGTACCCGCAGTTCCAGGTGTAGGTGGGGGCCACCGCTGAGGCCGGTGCTGCCCACTTCGCCGATTTTCTGCCCACGCGTCACCATCTGGCCCGGCTTGACCGTCACCCGGTTCTGGTGGAAATACAGGCTGGTCACCCCGGCGCCGTGGTCAATCACGACCAGCCCGCCCCGCACCGGATAGGTGCCGGCCAGCACCACAGAGCCGTCATTCACTGCAAGGACGGGGGTTCCTACCTGGGCTGGGTAATCGGTGCCGAAGTGATAGGCCACCTGCCCGCCTGCCACATAGGTACGCGGCTGGGCAAAACTGCTGCTGCTGGCCTTGATCCCCGACAGCGCCGGTGCAAACGGCCGCGACCAGCGCTGCGGTGTGCGCCGTACGTAGGCTTTTTCAACGGCAGCGTCCTCGGCGGCACGTCGGGGGTCCTGCAGCACACCACTGATCTTCGGCGGCAGGTTGAGATGCTGGATCGGCTGATCCAGCCCCACCACTGGAATCCGGCCCCGAACCAGCTCGCCGTTCAGGCTCACCTCGTACACCAGGGGCGTGGTTTTGCCCAGGACCACGCGGCCCAGCACCACGAACTCCCCCGCCGCACCGATGGGCTTCAGGACCTCGGCCGGTTCCCTGACATCCTCTCCGATCTCACTGGGAAAGCGCACGGTGGCCTGGGCAGCCCGGGCTCCGCTGAGACGCACCACGAAGGCCTCGCCCATGCGCAGGCTCTGAGGTACGCGGATGTTGACCCCCGCGATTCGGGCAGTGGCTGGGGTGGGGGCCAGCTGGCTCGCTGGCAGTGGTGCAGGCAGGACGGGTTTTGGTGCTGGTTTCGCGCCGGCTGGAGGTGGCGTCGTTACCGGTGCCGGGCGGGCAGGAGAAATGGGCTGACCGGGCACCCGGAGTTCCTGCCCGACACTAATTTCCGTTCCACTCAGGGAGTTCAGGCGGGTAAGTTCCGCGACGGTAGTGCCATGCGCGCGGGCAATGGAATACAGCGTATCGCCGGGTTTGACGGTATAGGCGCCAGCCACACCCGTCAGCAGCGCGGCGACCAGCAACAGTCCGGAGGGCTTCATGGCCGGCAGAATAGCGAGCGACGGCGTGAGAAGACGCGTTTCAGGGCAGGTCCAGCGTGATCGTGACTGGACCGTCGTTGGTCAGGTCCAGGACCATATGCGCCCCGAACACCCCTTCGCCGACCATAAGCCCCTGCTCACGCAGGGCATCGTTAAACAGCCGGTAGAGCTCCCTGGCCCGATCAGGAGACGCCGCGCCGGTAAAGCTGGGCCGGTTGCCACCCCGGGTGTCGGCATACAGGGTGAACTGACTGATGCTCAGCACGCTGCCACCGATATCCTGCACGCTGCGGTTCATCCTGCCCGCGTCGTCACTGAAAATCCGCAGCCGCGCGGTCTTCCCTGCCAGCGCGGCTGCGGTCTCCGGGGTGTCCCCAGGTGCCACTCCCAGAAGCACAAGGAGACCTGGTCCTGTCTGGCCTGTGATTATCCCATCCACCGTGCAGGTGGCCCGGGTCACCCGCTGCAGTACTGCCCGCACTCTAGTTCCCTGCGGCATTCAGGCGTTCACGCAGGCTGCCAATCGCCTGAGTCAGCAGGTCGGCCTCCGTGAAGTCCAGATTTCCCCGGGTTTTTTCCGCAAGCATGGTCAGCAGTTTCAGGCTGCGCTCGGCGGTCTGACGGGCACGGTTTTCTGCCAGCAGTCCGTCGCGTGCCGCGCTCGCAGTCGCCGCGTTCAGGTCGCCCAGGGCAGCCTCAGCGGTGGCCTGCAGGGAGTTGACGAGTCCGACAAATTCGGGATGTGCCATAACCGGCAGTCTAGTGCCCGGCTACAGTCCGCTGCTTTGACCGCGCCCGAAGCCGGTGCCGCCTCAGCGTGGCCTCAGGGCGTCAGCTTGGGGCGCTTGTTCCGCGCTTCGCGGCGAGCCTTGGGATCAAGCCCGACCAGCAGGAAGAAATTCTCCAGGGCGTTCTCGCGTCCCTTGAGGTCGGCATGCTCATGCTCGGGCGTCCCCGTCACGAAGGGAAGTTGCTGGTACATATCCAGCGCGTGTGCAATGACCTCGTCACTGGCATGCTGCTCCGAGTAGGTGCCCAGGGCCGCGTAGATTTCACGGCGGCTCTCTGCGTGCCGCAAAAAGGCTTCCGGATGGGGGGTTTCACCGGCACGCAGCATGTCCTGCCGGGCAATGCGGCGGTAATGCTTGAGCCCTTGGAGCAACTGGTCAGTGGTCATGGGTTCCTTCATGCATCCTCCTGCTAGGTACCGAGGTGCCAGCGACCGGCACCGGGATCGTCTTTCAAGTATAGGCGCGGGGCTTACGGGGCTCAGTGGTCATCCGAAAGCAACAGATCAGATTTCAGTTATGAGAATCCTGAGATAGCGTTTAACGTCTAATGATCCTGGAGACCGTATGAGCGCACAGTTTCAACTCCCGCACAGACATGAGCTGAAGTCTGAGAACCCTGAACCAATCGGCTCATTTCCGATTGGATTCATAATTACCAGAACGCATAACGGCCGTATGCACGCATAAATGTCTCGATTTTCTCAAGTATTAAGGGCAACTAAATAAAGATACGTTAAACTTCCTCCTGTCGATGAAACGTTCCCCTGCCTTTGTTGCCCTTGCATTTGCCGCGCTTGCGTTCAGCAGTGCCACCGCCGCCACCTACACCGTCAAGCCCGGAGACACCCTGTACTCTGTGGCGCGTGCCACTGGCCTGGACGCCAGCACACTGATGAAGCTGAATAACCTCAGCAGCACCACCATCCAGGTGGGTCAGCGCCTGAATACCGGGAGCGCCGATTCCAACGCCAAGGCTCCTGTCCGTCCGTCTCAGGCTGTCGCCGCACCCAGCCGTGGCGGTGCATTCGTGCGTAGCGCCGCCACCCGCTTCCTGGGTATCCGCTACGTGCTGGGCGGCAACGGCAATGGTGGGATTGACTGCTCGGCCTTCACCATGAATGTGTTCCGTCAGATGGGCATCAACCTGCCCCGCACCGCTGCCGCGCAATGGGGCGTCGGCGCGCCGGTCAACCGCAGCCACCTGCGCGAAGGTGATCTGGTGTTCTTCAACACCACCGGCCGCAACGCCAGCCACGTCGGCATCTACCTGGGCGGCGGCCTGATGGCCAACGCCAACAGCTACAGGGGCCGCTCCATGGTAGAGCCACTGTTCAGCAACCCCTACTGGGCCAGCCGCTACCAGGGTGCCCGCCGCGTTTTGAATTGAACTGAGCTCCACATTTAGCCTTTCATCGACAAACCCCCCGCGATCATGCGGGGGGCTTTTTCAGTCCTTTAGAGATGAGGACAGAGGGTAGAGACGTATTACTGACGAATGATTTCGGCATTTTTGGGCAGGGTTTTCAGGCCCGCAACGGTCAGGCCAGCGTTGGTCCGGTAGTTGGAGACCGCCAGATCAGCCACCGTCCTTCCCCCGCTGAGCAGTTGCATTCTGGTCGGACGCCAGCCGGCTTCGCTGATCCACACCCGGGCACGGTCACCGCCGTTTTTAGGTGTCGCTTCAAGCTGGAATACCCTCTTTCCGGCCGTCCCGGAAGTTCCCAGCAGCTTCACGCTGTAGTCCTTGAGCAGGGCCGCCGGATTGCTGAACTGGGTGAAGTCCAGGCCACCGAAGCCAGCACCCTCTGCCGCCTTCTTGAGGGGAGTCACGGTGACCTGATTGGTCAGGAACAGGTACTGCCGCACTTCCGTCCGGTCAGCCACAACCACGTTGTCGGCCAGCGCATCCGGCGCGGCAAATTGCAGTCGGGCGACACCCTGGGCGGGAATGCTCTTGATGGTCAGGTCAATTTTCTGGGAGCTGCTTTCCAGGCTGGCGTTGCCACTCAGGCGGAAGGAAACGTCTTTGACCGCCTTCTGGGTGGCATCAACCTTATTGATAATGTCCTGGGCACTCTGTGCACTGGCGCCCGAGCCCAGGGCGACAATCAGGGTCATGGTCAGAAAGTTTTTCACAAGGTGCAGTATCTCGTCCTGATCCATGAGAAGCGGTTCGCTGCGCTGACCACAGCTTTAAGGTAGGCGTACCCTGCGAGTTGCTCACGGTTCTAATATCAGTGGCTCCCAGAGATGAGGATGAAGACCGGCATGCCCGTGGCGCTGGCGGAGCAAGCAGGTGCGACAGCGACTGATTGCGGTCGAGCTGACAGGAGCACGGCCCTCTCCCCAGGACGCGACAGGCTACCGCTGCCCGAGTTAGCGACGCTCGGTCTGGCCAAGAGGCAAAGAGTAGGAGACGCGTGCGCCATAGCCGATGTCTCCATTGAAGGACTGCCCTCCGCGCAGCTCGAGCCCCAGTTGCCCCGGTCCCGCCGGCAGGGTGGCTTCCACACCAGCACGGAGCGGCATCCCCTGCTTGCGCCAGGGTTCGAACGCACCGTACACCCGCAGCGCACTGCCTTCACCCAGCACATCGGCGGCACTGACGCTGGCCGTGACCCCGAAGGCTCCCGGACCGACAAGGGTGTCGAGACCCAGGCTTAACCCGGCAGGCGTGGCATACCCGATACCGGCCGTCAGCCCCAGCACGTCGCGTCCTGCCCGGGCACCCAGGCGCCACGTCACCGTGCCCGTGACCTCAGTTTCCGGGTCGACAGGAGCAGAATCGTCGACCTCTGCGCCGTCGGGCTCGGCCGGCTGCTCTTCCTGTTCAGTCCCAGGCTGCTCCTCCGGTGCTGGGGCGGTTGCTTCCTCCTCCGCCGGGGAGGACGAACCGGCAGTGGCGGGCTCTGCGCTCTCCGGGGCTTCCGGTGATTCTTGAGGGTCGCCCTGGTCCTCTGCAGGCGGCAGCACCCGGGTCAGGTCACGCCGCCCCTCCACGCCCAAGAAAGCCTGCGGCTGCCCTCCCAACTCCCCGCCGCCTACCACCACCAGCGAGCGGCTCAGGCGGTAGCGCGCAGTCAGGTCCGCGTTCCAGCCCCGGTCACGCAGGTCGCTGGCTTCAAAGGCGTATGGAGCCAGGGGATCGACGCTGGCCACAGAGGTGGTGAACAGCTCGGCACCGACGTTGAGCGCGACCGGTCCCAGGGCACCGTTAACCCGCGTCTGGGCGCGCACGCCACCGCGCCACGTGACCGCGAGGTCGCCACGTGCGGTGACTGCACCCAGCGGCGCCAGCGAGAAGCCGCGGCTGAAGTGCAGATCCGCGGCCCGGGTGGACAGCCCCAGGGCCGCGGTTCCGCCCGCGAAATTCACATCCGACACCCCGAATCGGGCAGTCCCCGTAGGCCAGACGCCTCCCGCCGGACCATGAACGGCCACGCCGAAGTCGAGACTGGTGGCCTGCGCCCCACCCAGGAGTGCGGCTGCCAGTGCCAGTGAGCGCCCATGCCGGTGTCGTGCGTTCTGCTGCATGGGGGAAGCGTACTGCACCCCCTCTGGCGCCTGAAGGGTGACGGTCTTGAGGATCCTTTCTGGTCTGCGATCTCCAGTTTGTCTGGGCACATCAGACTTCCGTGAGGGACACGGCTTAGGCTGAGGCTATGCGACGCCTCCTGCCGCTGACTGCCACGTCCGCCCTGACTCTCAGCGCGTGTACGCCAACACAACCGATCGTGCAGGTTCCGAGTGTGGACGTACAGCAGGTGCGCCTGACCGGGCTGACCCTACCGGGTGGACTGGGTGGGGGCCCGGCTGTGGCGCATCTGACCATGGACCTGGCGGTCACCAACCCCAATCCACTGCCTCTGCGGATGGCCAATCTGGGTGGTCAGCTGGTGATTGACGGCGCCGAGGTCGGTCAGGTCCAGTTTCCCAACGTGAATCTGCCGGCGCGCGGCACCGCGCAGCAGGTGGCCAACGTGTCGATTCCCGTGACGCTGAATACGGCCGCGTCGTTCCTCAAGGTGGCGCGCGGTCAGCTCGTGACGTACCGGCTTGACGGCGGCTTCAGCCTGAACCTGGGACCGCTGGGTGAGCAGGCCTTCGGGCCGTTCACGCTGGCGCAGGGTCAGTGGAAGCAGCCTCCCATCCGGCCCTTCTGACGCCGCACAACAGCAGCACGGAAGGCTGCGCCTTGACAGCCTGAACCGCTACCCTGCTGGTCATGGCCGACCAGCATGCTTCAGTTCCTCCGTCAGCCGGAGCTGCGTTTGAGGACCCACAGCGGGCGTGGGCATACCGTCCGGATTCTCCTCTGGCTGGCGCACCTCACGGCCCGCTTGCAGGCCTGACGTTTAGCGTCAAGGACCTGTTTGGCGTCCCAGGCTGGCCCCTGACCGCCAGCACACGGGCAGCCGTTCCCGAAACCGGGAATAGCGTACTGGTGCAGCGTCTGCTCGACCTGGGCGCCTCCGCCACCGGCAAGACGCACCTTCATGAAATCGCCCTAGGAATCACTGGCATCAATGGCCACGGCGGCACCAGTCATCCTTTCGAGGCCCAGCGTCTTCCTGGGGGCAGCAGTAGTGGCGCAGCGGTCAGTGTGGCGCTCGGTCAGGTGGATTTTGCCCTGGGAACCGATACCGGGGGCAGCATCCGGGTGCCAGCCGCATGGTGCGGGGTCGTGGGGTACAAGCCCACCAAGGACCACGCGGCCTGGAGTACCCAGGGTGTGCTGCCACTGTCGTGGACATGTGACCACGCCGGGCTGCTGGCACGCGACCTGGCCATGGTGGTCAGGGTCCACGAAGCCCTGACAGGAATCAAGGTGCAGCCACAGCCATGGGCCGGAATCCGCGTCGGACTGTGGCTGCCCGAATCGTGGGTCGCGCCAGAGGTCCAGGGCGCCATTGCGGAGTACGCACGGCGGCTGGAAACCCAGGGCGCAGCTGTGGTCAGGGTTGACCTTCCCGAGATGCTGGACGCCTACACCCCTATCGTGCTGAGTGAGGCCGCGCAGGTCCACGCGCGGACGCTACAGCAGGAGGACCCGGGGTTTCTGCCGTTCACCCTGGGACTGCTGCGACAGGGACAGGCCCTGAACGAAGGCGCGGTACGCGAGGCCCATGCCCGGCGTACGGAATACCGCGACTATCTGGACGGTCTGCTGTCACGGCATGACGTGCTGCTGGCTCCGGTCGTGCCGGTACCTCCCCCACTGATGGGCCAGGAAGAAATAGAACTGGGCGGTGGCCCGGTTGTGCTTCGCCGCGCAGTACTAAGGCTCAACGTTCCTTTCAGCCTGCTGGGTGTTCCCGCACTGACAGTCTCCACAGCCCTGCCTTTTGTAGGGGTGCAACTCATCGCACCACGCGGAATGGACGACCGGCTGCTCGGCCTGGGCCTCTCTGCACAAAGTTGAAGTTTCAGCCTGCTTTCCCTTGCTGTTCCATTCTCTTAACTGGGGTACCTGCTCAGGTTGATGGATGGTTCGGGGCACCAAAGCCCTTGTGGCATGAGGTTACCTCTGCGTCGCCCTGTTGAGCGATGCACCAGTGCTGGCCCTGGCCTGCATGCGTGGGCTACAGCCGTCCTGTCCGCTGGTCCAGCCCTGGCCCTGACCAATCTGCCCGCGTCCGGCTTGCTAGAATCCCCGCTGCTGGTCGCGTGCCCTCCCCTGGCAGCGCACCGTGAACAGGCCCCGGAATCCATCCGACAGGCTTGCAGGAGGAAGGCAGATGAAGGCAACAGTCATCACGTACGGCTGTCAGATGAACGAGTACGACACGCACCTGGTCGAGTCCCAGCTGGTCTCTCTGGGCGCCGATCTGGTGCAGGGTGTGGACGAGGCGGATTTTGTATTGGTCAACACCTGCGCGGTGCGTGGCAAACCGGTGGACAAGGTACGCAGCCTGCTGGGCACGCTGCGCAAGGTCAAGGCGCAGCGGCCCCTGGTGGTCGGCATGATGGGCTGCCTGGCCCAGCTGGAAGAGGGTCAGCAGATGGCCCGCAAGTTCGAGGTGGATGTGCTGCTGGGACCCGGCAGCCTCCTGGACATCGGGCAGGCGCTGGAAAGCAACGAGCGCTTCTGGGGGTTGCAGTTCAAGGACGAACTGCACGAGCACATTCCGCCGGCCCCCACAGGCAGGCTCCAGGCCCACCTGACCATCATGCGGGGCTGTGACCACCACTGCACCTACTGCATCGTGCCGACCACCCGCGGGCCGCAGGTCAGCCGCTCGCCCGACGACATCCTGCGCGAGCTGGACCTGCAACTGGCCGCCGGTGTTCAGGAAGTTACCTTGCTGGGCCAGAACGTCAATGCCTACGGAGTGGACCAGGGGGCGAAGCTCGCCGGCTCCCCCAGTTTTGCCGACCTTCTGCGGCTGGTGGGGCGCAGCGGCGTGCGCCGCATCAAGTTCACGACCTCGCACCCCATGAACTTCACCGAGGATGTGGCGGCGGCCATGGCCGAAACCCCTGCCGTCTGCGAGTTCGTGCACCTGCCCGTCCAGAGCGGGTCCAACCGCGTGCTGCGCCGCATGGCCCGCGAGTACACCCGTGAGAAGTACCTGCAGCACATTGCCGAGATCCGCAGGCATCTGCCACATGCCGTGCTGGCGACCGACATCATCGTGGGCTTTCCGGGCGAGACCGAGGAGGACTTCCAGGAGACCCTCAGTCTGTATGACGAGGTGGGTTACGACAGCGCGTACATGTTCATCTACTCGCCGCGCCCCGGCACACCCAGCTACAAGCACTTCACTGACCTGCCGCGTGAGCTGAAGACCGAGCGACTGCAACGCCTGATTGCCCGCCAGAAGGAATGGAGTGCGCGCAAGAACACCGAGAAGGTCGGTACGGTGCAGGAGGTTCTGCTGCGCGGCGACGCCCATGACGCCGGTTTCCTGGAAGGGCATACCCGCGGCAACCACCCCACGGTGGTGCCCAAGGCGATTGGAGCCTCACAGGCCGGGATTTACCCGGTACGAATCGAGCACGCTACGCCGCACATGATGTATGGCCGCATTCTCGACACACATGGTGAACCCCTGCCCGAGCAACCCCGCCTGAATCCTGAGGCGGCGGCCGTCAGCAGTCCGCTCCAGATGGCCTGAGCATCTTGAGCATTCGGTGGTTTTTCATGGCTCTATTTGCTCTAGGCTCAGAGATGCTCAAGAGCGAGTCACCTTCCGGTCAGGTTCTCACCTCAGAGTGAGAGGTATGAAAAAGCTCTTTCTGGCAGGTGTAGGCATGGCAGGACTTCTCGCGGGATGCGGAAGCGTAACCGTCGCTTATGAACCCGTCACCCTGAATTCCGTGCAGTTCACTTCAAACTGGTTCGTGGAGAGCAACGGGAACAGGCAGTACATCATCTGCAACGACCGCGAAACTACCGTATTCATGGACGTCCGGTGGACCGGACCGCTGGCCCGACTGGACGCACGCTTTGAGGGCCAGAACACCACCGCCAACAACACGACGAGGACCACCGGCTACTTCGCGCCTGATTACAGCGGAGCACGCCAGTTCACCTACACCTTCGGTGCCGGCATGGCTCCCCAGAGCCTGACCAAGGGCCAGAACGCTGCGCTCAGTGCGCAGGCGATTGTGGTCAATCCGGTCAACCGTGGCACCACCTTCCTGACCGTGACGGGCTACAACCCCGATGGCGTGCCTAGCAATACGATTCAGCTGCCTCAGGGCATCCCGGTTTACACCTGCGGCTGAACCACCCCAAATAAAGAGGCCCCCAGCATGTCGCTGGGGGCCTGTCTTATCTACCCCGTTCAGAGCACCTCGAACAATCCTGCAGCGCCCATGCCTCCGCCCACGCACATGGTGACGACCACGAATTTTGCCCCCCGGCGCTGGCCCTCCAGCAGGGCATGCCCGGTCAGACGGGCGCCGCTCATGCCGTAAGGGTGCCCCACGCTGATGCTGCCCCCGTTGACGTTGTACTTCTCAGGATCGATCCCCAGTTTGTCGCGGCAGTACAGGGCCTGCACGGCGAAGGCCTCGTTCAGCTCCCAGAGGTCGATGTCGTCCACGCCCAGGCCGTGACGTTTCAGGAGCTTGGGAATGGCGAACACCGGCCCGATCCCCATCTCGTCAGGTTCGCAGCCAGCAACGGCAAAGCCACGGAAGACCCCGAGCGGCTGCAGGCCCCGGTCACGCGCCATCTCCCCGTTCATAACGACCACGGCCGCGCCTCCGTCGCTGAGCTGAGAGGCGTTGCCGGCCGTGATGACGCCGCCCTCGAACACCGGCTTGAGTTTGGCCAGACCCTCGATGGTGGTGTCGGGCCGGTTGCCCTCGTCCAGCGTCCGGGTGACCACTTCCTCGGTGATCTCGCCGCTCGCCTTGTTCTGCACCTTCATGCGGGCCGTGAAAGACACGATCTCCTGGTCGAATTTGCCTTCACGCTGGGCGGCGGCCGTGCGCATCTGGGACTGACAGGCGTACTGGTCCTGCTGCTCGCGGCTGATGCCATAACGGCTGGCGACGATCTCGGCGGTTTCCAGCATGCTCATGTAGATGCTGGGCTTGTGCTCGGTCAGCCACTCGCCGCGCAGACGGAATTTGTTGGCGTGCTCGTTCTGGGTCAGGCTGATGCTCTCCAGACCCCCGGCCACGAAAATGTCGCCCTGTCCGGCCATGACGTGGTTTGCAGCCAGGGCAATGGTGTTGAGCCCGCTGCTGCAGAAGCGGTTCACGGTCACTCCACTGACCGTCACGGGGAGGCCAGCACGCAGGGCGATCTGCCGGGCGATATTGCTGCCGGTCGCGCCTTCGGGATTGCCGGCGCCCATGATGATGTCCTCGACTTCTTCCGGGCTCACGCCGGCGCGCTCCAGCGCGTGGGTCACGACATGCGCGCCGATGTCGCCGCCGTGGGTGTCGTTCAGGTACCCCCGGTAAGCCTTGCCAATGGGAGTGCGGGCGGTAGAAACGATTACAGCGTCATTCATCTGAAAAACCTCCGGAAAAGGGCTGACAGGCAGCGTGAAGAAGACTGGCGAGTTGGGCCGCGCTGCCGGAGTGGGTATGGTGCTCCAGCACCCGCTGCCGGGCGGAGGTGCCGAAACGGGCAGCCACGTCGGGATGTGCCGCCAGCGCTTTCAGGGCGCGGGCCAGCAGGACCGGCTGAGGTGGGATGAGCAAGCCGTCCACGCCGTCACGCACCAGTTCGGCCTGGGCAGGAATCGGGGTGGTCACGACCGGAAGCCCGCTGCTCATGGCCTCCAGCGTCACGAGTGACTGGTTCTCAGCCAGGGTGGGCTGGAGCAACGCGTCAGCGGCACGGTACAGCTCGGGCATGTCCCAGCGCCGTCCCAGAAAGCGCACGTTCCTCAGCCTGAGGCGGCGCGCCAGCGCCAGCGCCGCCACACCCATACCCGCGTCCATGTCACCCACGAACACGAAGTCAATATCGGGCGCGTGTCGGGCGGCCCGGACGGCCGCGAGCTGGTTTTTTTCCAGGGTGAAGCGTCCAGGCACCAGCACGGTGAAGCGGCGGAAGTCCAGAGTGGTCCGCAGCGAAGCGCGTTCTTTGCCGGTGGCAGGACGGTATCGCTGCGGATCCGCACCGTTGGTCATGCCTTGGGTATTCCGCACGCCCATGCGGACCCGCAGAAAGTCGGCGCCCCAGTGCGACACCGTGACCACGCCATCGGCCGCCCGAAACGCACTGGCCTTGGTGTGCCGGTAGATCTCGCGGTACAGCGCCCGCAGGGGTGCGGGGTAGTGATAGTCAAGCTGGTCGTGGCTGACCACCAGCCGTGGTGCGGCGAGTGCCGGAAGCAGGGCCCGGTAAGTGGACGGCTCCCAGGCCTGCACGACCCTCAGGTGCGCGTGCTGGGTGAGCTCTGGCAACCGGTTCACGTCGGTATACCGCTCCACCCTGACCGGTCCGTCCGCCAGGCCCGCCGCAAAACGGTCGAGCGTCTGATGGCTGGGCAGGTACAGGGAGGGTCGCACGCCGTGATCGGGAAGCAGAGGCAGGAGAGCTGAGAGCCAGACCTCACTGCCCGCCACCCGGGGGGCGTCGGTCAGGAAGGCGACATCAAGCATGGGCAGATCAGAAACTACGCACCGATGATGCCGCCCGCACGGTGCAGTCCGGTGCCGCGCTGCTCAGGCCCTGGCCTTTTCCGCGTCGTACTGGGCGAAGGTCTTGCCTTCCTGCGCCAGCCTGCTCAGCAGCGGCGCCGGGGTCTGACCGCACTTCTCCAAGTCCGTCACGACGTTCTGGAGGCCCATCTCGTCGGCGTACTGCATCGGACCGCCGCGGTAGGCCGGGAACCCGTAGCCGTAGATGTAGATCACATCGATATCCCCGGCACGCTGGGCGATGCCTTCTTCCAGAATTTTGGCCCCCTCGTTCACCAGCGAGTACGCCAGCCGCTTGGTGCTCTCCTCCTGCAAGATTTCGCGGGGGGTAATGCCCTTCTCGGCGCGGTACGTGTCGATCAGCTCCGTCATCTCGGCATTGGGGCGGGGCTTGCGCGACTCGTCGTAGTCGTAGATGCCGGCGCCGGTCTTCTGGCCCTTGCGTCCCCGCTCCACGATGCGGTCGAGCCAGCCGTCGGGTTTGGGCTGACCGAGCACCTTGGCCTGGTGCTGCCGGATGGCGTACCCGATGTCCAGTCCGGCCATATCGCTCATCTGGAAAGGACCCATGGGCAGGCCCAGCGCGTTCATGCTGGCGTCCACGTCCTGCGGAGCCGCGCCTTCCTCGACGATCTTGCGGGCCTCGTCGCCGTAGCGGTGAATCATGCGGTTGCCGACGAAGCCGTCACACACCCCGACCACCACACCGACCTTTTTAATTTTCTTGGCCAGCGCCATGCTGGTGGCCAGCACGCTGTCACTGGTCTTGTCGGCACGGACGATCTCCAGCAGTTTCATCACGTTGGCCGGGCTGAAGAAGTGCAGCCCGATCACGTTTTCAGCCCGGCCGGTCACGCTGGCGATCTCGTTGACATCCAGGGTCGAGGTGTTGGTCGCCAGAATCGCACCGGGCTTGGCGATGGCGTCGAGCTTCGTGAAGATCTCCTTCTTCACGTCCATGTTCTCGAACACGGCTTCAATGATGATGTCGGCGTCCGCGAGGTCTTCCATGTTCAGGCTGGGCGTAAGCAGTGCCATGCGCTTTTCGACATCCTCCATGGTCATGCGGCCCTTTTTGGCGGTGTTCTCGTAGTTGCGGCGGATGACGCCCAGGCCACGGTCCAGGGCTTCCTGCTGCGTTTCCACGATGGTCACGGGAATCCCCACGTTCAGGAAGTTCATGGCGATGCCGCCGCCCATGGTGCCCGCGCCGATAATGCCGGCCGACCGGATATCGGTGGTGGGCGTGTCCTTGCTCAGGCCGGGAATCTTGGCGCTCTCGCGTTCGGCGAAGAAGATGTGACGCAGCCCGCGCGACTGCGGAGAATCCTTGGCCTGCATGAATTTCACGGCCTCGGCTTCCCAGCCGGTCTGGAAGGGCTGGGTCGCGGCCATTTCCGCCAGATCGACAATCAGTGACGGTGACAGCTGGCCGCGGTGGGTCTTCTTGATGCTCTCGCGGGCTGCCGCGAACACTTCCGGGCTGCCGCCTTCCACACTGCGCTCGCTGATGCGTGGCAGCGGGCGCGCGTCGGCGTGGGCGCGGGCAAAGGCCACGGCACCTTCAAGCAGGTCACCCTGGACCAGTTCGTCCACCAGACCAAGTTCGCGGGCTTCGGTCGCGCGAATGGGGTTGCCGGACAGCATCATCTCCAGCCCCTTGGCCGCGCCCACCACGCGCGGCAGGCGCTGGGTCCCGCCAGCACCGGGGAGCACGCCCAGTTTCACCTCGGGCAGACCCAGCTGGGCCTCCGGGACGGCCACCCGGTACGAGCAGGCCAGCGCGAGTTCCAGCCCGCCACCCAGGGCGGTGCCGTGAATGGCCGCGACGGTAGGTTTGGAAAATTGGTCGAGTTTCTCCACCGTGCCGCGCAGGTCCGGCGCCTGTTCGCGGGGCATGTTGAAGGTCTTGATATCCGCCCCAGCCACGAAGGTGCGCCCCGAGCCGATAATGACCACCGCGCGGATCGTGTCGTCGGCCTGAGCCGTGTCCAGGCCGGCTTTGAGGCCTTCAGGCACGCCGGGGGAAAAGGCGTTGACGGGTGGGTTGTTGATGCTGAGAACAAGAATATCGTCCTGACGGGTCTGATCCACCATGCTCATGTACGGTTTCCTCCTGGGGAACTCGGGTTGACCCCTTTTGTGGGGCCGTCTTCAATTCGGTGTGCTGGCGCCCATGCTTTCATGACCTTCCCGTCCGGTCAAATACGTACACGTTCAGAGTGCACGTTTACGTTCACTTTGCAGGGAACATTCGGGTATGCTTCCTGCCATGACCACAACGATGCGAGGCATGCTGGTGGAACGACTGGGCTCCCCCGACGTGATGGAACTGCGCGATCTGCCGTTGCCCGAGCCCGGGCCTGGACAGATCCGGGTCAAGGTCGAGGCCGTCGGCATTAACTTCGCGGATGTGCTGGCCGTTGCGGGCGAGTACCTGACCCGCACGCGGGTGCCGTATACCCCGGGAATGGAGTTTGCCGGCATCGTGGACGCGCTGGGGGAAGGGGTCAGTGGCGTGCAGCCGGGTGTGCGGGTGGCCTGCCTGGGCGGAACCGGCGCCCTGGCCGAATATGCGGTGGTTCCGGCGGCGGGCCTGATTCCGGTGCCCGAGAGCTTCAGCGCCGCGCAGGCGGCAGCTTTCCCCGTGTCGTACTTCACGGCCTACCACGGCCTCAAGACGCTGGGCGCCGCCCAGCCTGGGCAATGGGTGCTGGTGCAGGCCGCAGCCGGCGCCCTGGGCACCGCCTCTATCCAGCTGGCCAAGGCCATGGACCTGAACGTGATCGCCATGGCGTCCACCGAGGAAAAGCTGGAGCTGGCCCGTAACCTGGGTGCGGACGTCACCCTGCTACAGGACGACCCCGACCGGGTGCAGAAGGTCATGGAAGCCTCGGGTGGGCGCGGCGTGCCGCTGGTGCTGGAAGTCGTAGGAGGCAAGAGATTCCAGGAGAGCCTCAAGATGACCGCCCCCCGGGGCCGGGTCATCGTCATCGGCAACGCCAGCCGTGAACCCGCGCACCTTCAGCCCGGCGAACTGATGAAACGCAATCTGACGGTCACCGGACTGTGGCTGACCAGCTTGATGAGCGACCAGGAAGCCACCCGCGAGGCCGCACAGGAACTCACGAGGCTGGTGGGGAGCGGCAGGGTCACGCCGCAGGTGGGGCCGACCTACGCCCTGGCCGACAGCGCACGCGCCTTTCAGGACCTGATGGACCGCAAGACGACCGGGAAGGTGATTATCGAACCGCAGAACTGAGCTCAGCGGGCAAAGGAGGGTGGACGCTGACCGTGTCCACCCTCCTCTGAGTTCCAGCAGTTATTGCGTAAACAGCCGCAGCAGGGGGCGCCACCACGGAATCGCCGCGAGGCTCAGCAGCAGGGCCAGCGAGGTCCAGATCACGGCCGCGCGGTACTTGCCCTGGTCGGTAGCCGCGCGCTTGCTGAGTGCACTGGCCAGCGTGGCGAACACGGCGACGAGTACACCCAGGCCCACGTGTTCCCAGCGGAAACTGGGGCGCGGCGCGTCGGCGAAGGCCGGAATGGTCTGCATCCCCATGAAGGCAAACAGCAGCAGGCCCAGGACCAGTTGCAGGTGCACACTGCCGGTGAACATGGCGACCGCCTTGCGTTCACTGGCGGTAAAGGCCCGGCCACCGCCCAGCCCCGGCAGGGTGCGCAGCAGCGCCACGGCCCCGAAAATCAGCACCAGCCAGCGGACGATGCTGTGCACGGACAGCAGAATCACATAGAGACCTTCCATGGGCACAGCCTACCGGAAGGTCAGGAGCGTGACACCGCAACCTGTCATACGGATTCCGGACAATCCGTTACGGCCCCTTCGCTTCGCTTCGGTGCCTTCACTCCTGTCCGTCAGCGTTTTTCCTCCTCCCTCCGCCCCGGGTCAATCAGTTATTCAATAACTGATTGACCGGAATCCATATCAGAACACCACGGTCTTGTTGCCGTACACCAGCACCCGGTCCTCGGCATGCGCCTTGACGGCGCGGGCCAGCACCTGCCGTTCCACGTCACGGCCCAGGCGCATCAGCGTATCGGGCGTCTCGCGGTGCGTGACCGGCACGACGTCCTGCGCGATGATCGGACCGGCGTCGAGTTCCTCGGTCACGTAATGGCTGGTGGCACCGATCAGCTTGACGCCCCGGTTGAAGGCGGCGCGGTAGGGGTTGGCCCCCACGAAGGCCGGCAGGAAGCTGTGGTGAATGTTGATCACCGGGCGGCCAAAAGCCTGCAGAAAGTCCCCCGACAGAATCTGCATGTAGCGCGCCAGCACGGCGAAGTCCACACCGGCCTCGTGCATCAGCCGGATCTGCTCGGCCTCGGCCTCGGTCTTGTCGTCGCGGGTGACCGGCACCAGATGAAACGGAATACCGAACATTTCCGCGTCGCGCCTCAGGTCTTCATGGTTGCTGATAACAAGCGGAATCTCCACGTTCAGTTCGCCCCGGCGCCTGCGCCACAGCAGGTCCAGGAAACAGTGGTCATAGCGGCTGACCAGCACCGCCATCCGCTTGGGCTGGGTGGCGTAGCTGACCTGCCACGCCATGTTCAGTGGCTCTGCGACCACTCCTGCAAAGGCCCGCTCGAAGGATTCACGCGCCCTGGCCAGACCTTCCAGATGAAATTCCATGCGCATGAAGAAGGTGCCGCCTTCCGGATCGGTGCTGTGCTGGTCACTGTGAATGATGTTCGCGCCGTGGTTGTGCAGGAACTGCGACACGGCGGCCACGATCCCCTGCCGGTCGGGACAGCTGATGGTCAGGGTCGCGGTGTTGGGAACGTCGGGGACAGCCGTCATATCCGGCGAGAATACTGCCCACCCCAGGGTGCTAGCCTCCCATGGTGCAGACGAACAACGTGCAGACCAATACGGACGAGTCCGCCTCTTCCCTCCTCCTGCCCTACGATCCGGTGCGGCACGCTGCGCTGCTGGCCGACTACTGCCTGATGGCGGCCCCGGGTGAGCGCCTGCTGGTGGCCGGTGGGCAGGCGGCCACTCCTCTGATCCGCGAGGTGACGCGCGCCCTGCTCACCCGGGGTGCCCGTCCGGTGGTGCGCGTGGACTACCCCGGCCAGGACGACGACTTTGCCGAACTCGCCTCGGACGCGGTGCTGGACGCGGTGCACGCGGCCGATGTCGCTGATGTGGAAGCGCTGGACGGCAGCCTCCGTATCCTGACCCCGGAACCCGGCCAGCCCGGAGACGCCGCGCGGCGCGCCCGCCTGATGGCCTCGCGCGCGCCAGTGGCCGCCGCCCGCGCCCGCAAGAAATGGAGCCTGACCCTCTTCCCCACCCTGCACGCCGCAGCGCAGGCCAACATGGGCCACGAAGCCTTCGGCGATTTCGTGATGCGGGCCATGTTCCTGGACCGCGCCGATCCGGTCGCCGCCTGGGGCGAGGTGCGCGAGATGCAGGCCAGGGTGATCGAGCGGCTGACCCGTGCTGATGTGGCGCGGATCGAGGCCCCGGGCACCGACCTGACCCTGCGCGTGGGGGGCCGCACCTGGGCCAACAGCGACGGCCGGCGCAACATGCCCAGTGGCGAGGTGTTTACCGGACCGCTGGAAGACAGCGCCGACGGCGTGGTCACCTTTACCATTCCGGCCGCGTACCAGGGCCAGATGGTCCGTGGAGCCCGGCTGGTCTTCCGCGCCGGCGAGGTCATTGAAGCCAGCGCCGAGGAAGGCGAAGACGTGCTGCGCGCCGCCCTGGCGACCGATGCGGGCGCACGCCGGCTGGGTGAGCTGGGCATCGGCACCAACAGCGGCATCCAGAGTCCCACCGGAAACATCCTGTTTGACGAGAAGATCGGCGGCACGGTGCACCTGGCCCTGGGCAAAAGCTACCCGGAAACCGGCGGTCTGAACGCCAGCGCCATCCACTGGGACCTGATTACCGATCTGCGCCAGGGCGGGCGCCTGAGCCTGGACGGGGAAGTGGTTCAGGAGAACGGCGTTTTCCTGATCTGAGGTTGGGAGAGCAGAAACGAAGGGCGCCTGAAACATCCAGTGCGCCCTTCGTTTGATCTCTGCCAGGATTTATCAGCCTGCATGCGTGTGCTACAGCCTTTCGCTCGACCTTTCCGGAACCCGAATGGCGAGAATGAGCTGAAAATTGGTTGATGCGGGCAGAGGTCAGGCTTTGTATCAACGCGAAGGGCGCAAGACCCTAACCCACGACCTTCCGTACCGTGGCCGCCAGCTGAGGCGGATACAGCACTGCAAACTGCCCGCGCTGATCGGCCCAGACGCGGGCAAAGTCGGCATAGCCCATGCTGACGTACCCGAGCAGCGGATCCATCAGGTAGACCTGGCCCGTGGGGTCGTTGTAGCCGACCACCACGCGCCAGTGCGGAATCACCTTGCCCGCATCGGTAATGTGCGACTGCAGGGCGATGATCGGCAGACCACTCTTGATGGCCGACTTGACGACAGGCAGCGAACCATTGGCAAACAGCCGCGCTTCCATCCCGACCTCGGGCGCGAACCTGACGATAGCCTCGGCACTCATATAAGAGGTCTCGGTTGGTCGGGTGCGGCGGCTGACGTCTGCCATGTTCATTTTCAAGCCGAAATAGGCCAGTACCTGCGTGATGCTGGCAGGGCCACAGGCGTTGTACGTCTGACGCACAAGCGGCATGCCGGAAAGCACGAACCCGGGTGACGGGGATGCTGCATGGGCTGCGCCAAGTGTGAGAATCATAAGTAAAGCAAAAACACGCACGCAAGTAGCATGAACTACACGGCAGCACAAGAACATGACCCGGCACCCCGCACTCCTGTGATCCGACACATAGTAACTCGCGTTTGTCCGCGTTGGTTCATGGAGCTGAACGGCAGGCAGCGGAATACCTAAATTGCCTTTAGCAGAGGGGTTTTCGTGAGTATCGGTTACCCATAAGTGCCCCATGAGCAGGACAAAACCTCTTTTACAGACCAATTTTGTGTGAAAAACCGAACAGCCCGTGTCACACGAAGAATACAGAAGGCACCCCCTCCCCCCCTCATCTTCTTTAATATTCATTAAGAAATGAAAGGAAGCTGACTCCCTTTTCACGCTTTGCCAATGAGGGTAAGGTGAACAAAAGTAAAGGGGAGCGATGACAGCCGTTCTGTACCCGGTCACCTGGGACGGCTTGAGCAATGGTGAGACCGACCCCGAGGAGACGTTATGAAGCGAACTCTCGGCGGTCTATTGTTGGCTCTCACTCTGGCGGCATGTTCGCAGTCGGACTCGCCCCCAACATCTGAAATAACACCGACTAATACTAGCGCCACCGCGCCGAATTTAGCTGGTTCTATGCCTGTACTGAAGCCATTAGATATTGTATTAGCTACTACAGCAACCACTAATAATGTTGTCGCATCTCTAAAAGGAACTATTAAGGAAGTCGATGTAGGAACAGCGCTTGATGTCTTCTATACAATATTTGAAGATAGGGCCTACGATGGTGTGTCTTATCCAGATGGTGCCGATACTGGCCCCAATAAGGATAATCCTCGTTGTAATGCCGTAAGCGATAATCCGGTAACAATCACTATTAATACACATTCTAATGTTCAAATAACCTCAACCAATTTAATTTCCACACCTTCAAATTCGATTCAATTCACTAGTTGTAATCTCAGCAAGAAAGTAACCCTGACATCCAATGTAGCGGGGGACTACCCTATAACAATCACTACATCGGGCGGAAGAGGGAATGGCACTGTCTATGGAACGACTGCCCAATTCACATTAAAAGTGAAAACGTCCACTGCACCGATTGTTCAGCCAACAATTTCTGGTATGCCCTCCAACCAAACTGCAGAAGCTAGGTCAAGTGATGGCGCCGCAGTCTCGTATGCGCAGCCAACAGCAACACAAAATACCCAGCCAGTGGCAGTTAATTGCACTATGCCTGGCCCGGATGCCACCAGCATCTTCGTGAACGGTGGTGGCACATTCCCCCTGGGCACCACCACTGTGACCTGCACCGCTGGATCGACCAACGAAACCTTCACAGTCACCGTGCGTGACACCACCGGCCCGGTCATCACGGCGCCCAACGTGGGCCCCATTCAAGCCACTGGCGCAATGACCGCAGTTAACTTCGCGCCTAGCGCCACTGACCTCGTCGACGGCAGCAGAGCTGTCTCTTGCGACAAACTCAGCGGCTCGACCTTC